>JAEMSB010000080.1:0-3966 GCA_016463045.1 Niveispirillum sp. | reverse complement strand
GAACACGCCGCTGGCCGTGCCCTCGGCGATCAGGCTTTTCACCTCTTCTTCCGTCACCGTCTGCTCGGCCTTTTCCGGCACGCGCAGCAGCTTCAGCATCGCTTCCGTGCTGGCGCCCAGCAGCCAGACGAAGGGCGCGGTGGCGCGGGAGAGGGAGCGCATGATGGGGGCCGCGAAGCAGGCGATGGCTTCGGCCTTGTTCAGCGCGATGCGCTTGGGCACCAATTCGCCCGCGATCAGCGACAGGTAGGTGATGACCATGACGACGATGGCGATGGCCAGCGTCTCACCATATCCGGCGAAGGCCGGGATGGCTTCCAGCACGGGTGACAGGCGTTCGGCCAGGGTGGCACCACCCACGGCACCATTGATGACGCCGATCAGCGTGATGCCGATCTGCACCGTGGACAGGAAGCGCGAGGGGTCTTCCTGCAAAAGCAGTACTGCGGCGGCACCACTGCGTCCTTCCTCCGCCATCTGCTGAAGCCGGATTTTCCGGGCCGAGACAACGGCCATTTCCGACATGGCGAAGAACCCGTTCAACAGGATCAGGAACAGGACCGCGGCGAGTTCGAGCGAAACCATCTTCTCTGTTATGTGACCTGGGCCCAGTGCGGCCCGCGCCACATCCTATCGCATCGCACGCGAAATGCGAGTGGTCATCATTGCCTGTCGTCGTTTCGTAACGAAAGATTGGACCGTGACCGCTATCACTTGCCGCCGGGCGGTCATCCATTACATCAAGGCCCATGACCTGGTGCGCCGCCGCAATGGCCATGACGCGCCGCAACCTTCCCCAAAGGGGCCTTGTGAAAATGAGCAAACCCGATCTTCTGTCGCCCTTCATGCTGGGCGATGTCGAGCTTCCCAACCGCGTCATCATGGCGCCCATGACCCGGTCGCGCGCCGGTAAAGGCGATGTCGCCAATGCGGCCACCGCCAAATACTACGTACAGCGGGCCAGCGCCGGCCTGCTGATCACCGAAGGCACCCAGATCACGCAGCAGGGCCAGGGCTATGCCTTCACGCCCGGTATCTACAGCCCCGAACAGGTGGCCGGATGGCGTGGCGTGACCGACGCGGTTCACGCCGCCGGCGGGCGCATTGCGGCCCAGCTCTGGCATGTGGGGCGTCTGTCGCACCGGGTGCTGCAGCCGGGCGGGGCGCTGCCCGTGGCCCCGTCGGCCCTGAAGCCGGATGGTCAGGCCTTCACCCCGCAGGGCATGCTGGATTACGAGACTCCGCGTGCCCTGGAAACCGACGAGATCGCGGGCATCGTGGCCGATTTCGCGAAAGCGGCGGAGAATGCCAAGGCTGCCGGGTTTGATGCGATCGAGCTGCATGGCGCCAATGGCTATCTGATCGATCAGTTCATCCGCAGTGGTACCAACCTGCGCACCGACCGCTATGGCGGGTCGGTGGAGAACCGCAACCGCTTCATGCTGGAAGTGGTGGCGGCGGTCACCGATGTGCTGGGCAGCGGTCGTGTCGGCATCCGGTTCAGCCCGAACGGCGCCTATCACAACATGTCGGACAGCGATCCGGCGGCTACCTTCGGCTATGCGGCCGAACAGCTGAACCGGTTCAATCTGGCCTTCCTGCATGTCATCGAGCCGCTGGTCGATGACCACAATATGAGCCCGCCGCCGGGCGCCAAGCGTGTGGCCGGCCTGCTGCGCCAGACCTTCAAGGGGCCGTTCATCCTGAATGGCGGCATCACGCGGGAGGTTGGGGACCGGCTGATCGGTGACGGGGCGGCCGATGCCATTGCCTTTGGCGTTCCCTATATCGCCAATCCCGATCTGGTGGAACGGTTCCGCCGCAACGCCCCGCTGGCCCAGGCCGACCGCGCCACCTTCTATGGCGGGGATGAGCGGGGGTATCTGGACTACCCGGCCCTGGACGCGGCGTAACACGGAAAAGGGGGCGGTTATCCGCCCCCTTTTTTACTGCTTTCCCGTCAGTCGTCGCAGCAGATTGCCGATGGGATCACCACCTTCTTCCGACGCCGGCGGTTCGGGCGGCGGGGTGCCTTCGGCGGTCTGCATGACAGTGCCGTCGGCGGGCACCTCGCTGGCCACCGGCATGTCGGGGGCGGGCGGACGCTCGTTCGTGGTGGCCGGGCTGCCGTTCAGGCCGGGCAGGTCGCGCGGCGGCAGGCCCTGATGTGCCTCCATCATGATGGCATGCCACAGCTTGGCCGGCAGGCCGCCGCCCGTCACCTTCTTCATGGGCGCGCCATCGTCATTGCCCAGCCAGACGCCGCCCACCAGATCGGCGGTGTAGCCCATGAACCAGGCATCCTTGTAATCCTGGGTCGTGCCCGTCTTGCCCACCGTCGGGCGGTCCAGATTGGCTGCCTTGCCGGTGCCACGGATGACGGGACCCAGCAGCAGGCGGTTCATCGCCTCCACATCCGGGGCGGCGACGGCATAGCCGGCGGATGATCCCTGACGCTGGTACAGGATGCCGCCATTCATGTCGCGGATTTCCAGGATGCCATAGGGGATCACCGCTTCCCCGCCATTGGCCAGCGTGGCATAGGCACCTGTCAGGTCCAGTAATGTCACTTCCGAGGTGCCGAGCGCCAGCGACAGGTCGCGGCGCATGGGTGTGGTCAGGCCCAGACGCTTGGCCGTCTGGCGCACATTGTCGATGCCCACCGCCTCGGCCAGCCGGATGGTGGCGGTGTTCAGCGAATTGGCCAGCGCGTCACTCAGGCTGACATCGCCGCGGAACTTGCCATCATAATTGCCGGGGTTCCATTTGCCCTTGCGATATGGCGCATCCAGGATGGTGCTGTACTCGTTCCAGCCTTCCTCCAGCGCCGTCAGATAGACGACGGGTTTGAAAGCGGAGCCGGGCTGGCGCAGGGCCTGGGTGGCGCGGTTGAACTCGCTGCTGGAATAATCCTTGCCGCCGATCATGGCGCGGATTGCACCCTCCGGCGTCATCACCAGGGCGGCGGCCTGGCTGACCTTGGCCTCTGCCCCTGGTCCGCGCAGCATCTCCGTCACCTTCTGTTCGGCGGCGCGCTGCAGGCCCGGATCAAAGGTGGTGTAGACGATCAGGTCGCCATGGTCGGCCCCGACAAAGGCCGGCAGCTGATCGGCCACCCAGCCCGCGAAGTAACGGCCATCGCCATCCTCGCTCTCCTTACGGGGCGGCGGCGGGGGTGCGGCCATGGCGGCGTCGAACTGCGCCTGATTGATATAGCCCTCGTCCAGCATGGCGCGCAGAACCACGCCCATGCGCTGCGTCGCGCGGTTCAGGCTGGCCGTCGGGGCATAGCGTGACGGCGCCTTCAACAGGCCAACAATGATCGCCGATTCGCGCAATGTGAGGTTACGCGCCGATTTGTTGAAATAGGTGCGGGCGGCGGCATCCACGCCAAAGGTGCCGGCCCCCAGATAGACGCGGTTCAGATAGGCGGTGAGGATCTGTTCCTTGCTGTATGTGGCCTCCAACTGCACCGCCAGCAGGGCTTCTTGTGCCTTGCGCTTGAAATTCTGGTCAGGCGTCAGAAACAGGTTCTTGGCCAGCTGCTGTGTCAGGGTGGACCCGCCCTGCACGGTCCGCCCGGCGCGATAGTTGGAATAGGCGGCGCGCAGGATGCCAACCGGATCGACACCGAAATGGCTGAAGAACCGCCTGTCTTCAGTAGCGATCAGGGCCTGCACGAAATGCGGCGGCAACTGGCCAACATCCAGCGTTTCGCCGCGCAGGTCGCCCAGGCGCTGAAACTCTGTTCCGTCCAGGGCGACCAGGGTGATGGCGGGCCGGCGCGATGCCTCCGCCACTTCCGAAATGCTGGGCATGTCATGGGCGACATAGGCAACCGTGCCCGCCGCGACGATGACGCCCCAGATGCCGGTGACGATCAGGCCCGACAGGATACGCTTGCCCCAGCTTTTGCGGGGACCGCCTTTGCGCGGCTTCTTGTCGCCGCTGTCACCACCATTGCCC
>JAEMSB010000079.1 GCA_016463045.1 Niveispirillum sp. | reverse complement strand
CAAGCCCTATGCCTGCGTGCGCTGCAGCAAACCCTTTGGCACCATCAAGGCCATCCATGATTTCGGTGCGGGTGACGTTCTGGAAATGGTGCATGTGTCGGGCAAGACGGTGTTCATCCCGTTCTCCCGCGCCTGTGTGCCCGTGGTGAACGTCAAGGCGGCCCGTGTGGTCATCGACCCGCCCGTCAACCTCTTCACCCCGGCCCGTCCGGACCCGGAAGAGCTGGCGGAAATGGGCGGCAAGCTGACCCTGGATGACGAGCCCGAGGGAGAAGAACCCGAGGGTGAGGAAGCCGGCGAGCAGCCGACAGCCCAATGACCGAGTCCATCGCCCCGTTCTGGCACGTCACCGTGCTGACCCTGTTCCCGGAGATGTTTCCGGGGCCGCTGGGGCTCAGCCTTGCGGGAAAAGCGCTGGAAAAGGGCACCTGGACGCTGGAAAAGCTGGACATCCGTTCGTTCACGCGCGATAAGCACCGCTCCGTGGACGATACCCCGTTCGGCGGCGGTCCCGGCATGGTCATGCGCCCGGATGTGCTCGATGCAGCCATCCGTGATGCAAAGGCCAGGCAGGTGGCAGCCGGATTGAAACCGGGCCGGATCGTCTACCTTTCGCCGCGTGGACGCGTGTTGGACCAGGCGCTGGTGCGAGAAATCGCCAGCGAAGGGACCCTGACATTGCTGTGCGGGCGGTATGAGGGGATCGACGAACGGGTGATCGAGGAACATCACCTTGAGGAAGTCTCCTTGGGTGATTTCGTGCTGTCCGGTGGTGAACCGGCGGCCCTCTGTCTGATCGACGCCGTGGTCCGGCTTTTGCCGGGTGTCATGGGGAACGTCGAGACGGCGGGGGAAGAGAGTTTTGAACGGGGGTTGCTGGAGTACCCCCACTATACGCGGCCACCCGTCTGGAATGGCCGTGCGGTGCCGGAGATCCTTTTGTCCGGTCACCATGAGAAGGTCCGGGCTTGGCGGCTCGAACAGGCGGAAAAGATCACGCAAGGGCGACGTCCCGACCTGTGGTCCGACTACCTTGCAAGCCGTCCGGCCCCAAAGGTGAAGAAACGCCGAGCCCGTCGGGTATCGGCCGAGCCAACCAAAACCACCGCAACCCCGGACGGGAACGGTGGCGATAGTGAAGGATGAGTACCATGAACATTCTGCAGAAGCTGGAAGCCGAGCAGGTTGCCAAGCTGTCCGAAGGCAAGAAGATCCCCACCTTCTCCCCGGGCGACACCGTGAAGGTGAACGTGAAGGTCACCGAAGGCACGCGTGAGCGTATCCAGGCCTATGAAGGCGTTGTGATCGCCCGCAAGAATGCCGGCATCAATTCCAGCTTCACCGTCCGCAAGATCTCCTACGGCGAAGGCGTGGAGCGCGTGTTCCCGCTGTTCAGCCCGCGCGTCGACAGCATCGAACTGGTCCGCAAGGGCCAGGTGCGTCGCGCCAAGCTGTATTACCTGCGTGGCCTGACCGGTAAGTCCGCTCGTATCGCTGAGCGTACGACGGGCCGTGGCATGAAGAATGGTCGCTCGATCGCCGAGTGATTGTTCAAGCCCCAGGGCTGAAATGGAGCACCCCGCCGGAGCGATCCGGCGGGGTGTTTTGTTTTTGGGCCACGGCGAGGATCAGCCGGCAGCGGTCGTCTTCCGCTCCGCCCAGCGCACGCCCTGGGCGATGACGAAATTCATGGCAAGATAGATGGCCCCAGCGATGATGAACATCTCCACCGGCTGAAAGCTGCGCGACGCGATGGTCCGGGCGGCACCCGTCAGTTCGATCAGGGTGATGGCGCTGGCCAATGAGGTCGCCTGCACCATCTGGATCATCTCATTGCCATAGGCGGGCAGGATGGTGCGCAGGGCCTGCGGCAGGACGATACGACGGTAGAGCAGGGCGCGCGACATGCCCAGCGCGCGGGCCGCCTCGATCTGCCCGAAGGGGACGGCCTGGATGCCACCCCGCATGATCTCACCGGTATAGGCGGCGGTGTTCAGGGTCAGCGCGATGATGGCACACCAATAGGCCTCGCGCAGGACGGGCCACAGAAAGCTTTCCCGGATGCCTGCAAACTGCCCCAGCCCGTAATAGATCAGGAAAATCTGCACCAGCAGTGGGGTGGAGCGGAACAGGAAGACGTAGACGCCCGTCACCCCTGATATGACCCGGTTTGACGACAGCCGCCCGAATGCCACTGCCAGGGCCAGCAAGAAGCCCAGCGACAAAGACAGCACCACCAGTTGCACCGTCACCCAGGCGCCGGCGAACAGGGCGGGCAGGGAGGAGAGGATCATGTCGATATTCATGGCCCCGCCCCCCCTCAGTTCGTCATGGCGCGGCGCACGCCGCGTTCGGCCCGCCGCGACAGGGCGCGGAACAGGGCCTCCGAACAGGTGGTCATGATCATGTAGAGGATGGCCGCCGTGACATAGAACAGGAAGGGCTGCCGCGTGGACTGCATGCCCAGATAGGCCTGACGCATCAGTTCGGCCAGCGACACGACGGACACCAGGGTGGTGTCCTTCAACGTCATCTGCCAGACATTGCCCAGGCCGGGCAGAGCATAGCGCAGGGCCTGTGGCACCAGGATGCGTCGCAGGATCAGGAAGCGGCCCATGCCCAGGGCGCGGGCGGCCTCCAACTGTCCCTTGGGCACCGCCCTTACGGCACCCCGGATCACCTCTGCGGCATAGGCGGCGGAGACGATGCCCACGGCGGTGACGCCGACCGCGAAGGAAGACAGTTCGACCGGTCCGGCATAGCCGAACAGGCCCGCGACCCAGCCGATCAGTCCGGACCCGCCAAAGAACAACAGCCAGATAACCAGCAGGGCCGGCACGCCGCGCACGATGGTGGTGTAGGCGGCGGCTAGCCAGCGCACGGGTGCCGGCCCTGAAAGCTTGGCAGCAGCGACGCCCGATCCGGCTAGGATGCCGATCAGATAGGCCAGGATGGCGACAGCCAAGGTCATGCCGGCCCCCCGGGCGATCTCATCCCCCCATCCGTCACTGCCGAAACGCAGAAGATCAAGCATCAGGACTTATCCGGTCGCAGGAAGGAGAGGGGTCAGCGCAGGCAGACATCGACAAACTCCGCCGCGAACTGATCCCAGCGGCGATTGCTAAGGACCCAGTCCGACCCCGCCTTGCCGCGCGCGCGGGCATCGTCGCGGTTCTGATAGGCAAACTCCATGGCTTCCAGCAGTTCCTCGACATCGCTTTCGCCCCAGTAGCGGCGGGCTTCGGGGGCATTGGCCATCGGGTTCTGGCGCGACAGCACATAGGTACGATCTTCCCCGATCAGGTCCAGATGGCCGGTATTGGCCGACAGGATGACCGGCACGCCGCAGGCCATGGCCTCCATCGCCACCAGATTGGTGCCCGGCTCGCAACGGTTCGGGAAGATGCCCAGATGGCAATTATGCAGGACCGGCGCGATCATCTGGCGCGACAGGAACCCGCAATTGAAGAAGGACCCATCCGGCAGGCCATTGGCCAGCTGCCAACCCGCCACGTCCACCCCTTCTGCGGTGACTTCCGGGGCGACGGGCAGGACGGTACTTTCCTGAAGGCTCAGGGCCGTGCCGGGCCAGAAATTCCCCCACGCTGTCACCAGCAGCGCATCGGGGTGACGCTGGTGGAACGCCCGGAAGGCCGCAATAACAAGATCCTGTCCCTTGCGGAACTCTGCCTTGCCGCCGGAAAAGACAATATAACGTTCACCGAACATGCCATTCCCGGTGCCGGGAAACACCTCAACCGGGTCCACCCCCTGAAACACGCAGTCTGATGCCACCCCGTGATCGGCCAGGACCTGCTTGTTGAAACTGGAATGGATGACGACCTTGGAATAGGACAGGGCGTCGCTGACCGCCGTGGGTGGCAAGGCCGTACCTGTAAACGCCCCCACACCGATATTGCGGTCACCGAAGAAGGGCTGTTCCCCCAGTGAGGGCTGCATCATGCTGCCCAGGGCATAGAGCACTGTTGCTTCGGGTATATGTAGCCGCTGGCCCTTGGCCTGCAACGTCTCCACAAGAACGTCCAACCCCCGCGTGGCATCAGCTACAGGCGCAAGCAAAGCCCGGGTTTCCGGTCGCATCGTATTCAGGTCAGGATACGAATACAGCACAGGTGAGCCACCCACCCGCAGCAGGTGCAAACAGGTATGGACCCCCACCAGACCCCAACCGTGAATTTCAGTCAGGCGCCAGTTCAGGATGAAGGGGCTGTGAAGCGGATCGCTCAAGATGCACATCCTCCCGGCACGGAGCGGTCACGGTTCAGCAATAAGATTTTTCTTCAACGATGCTGGCACCCAGCAGATCATTGATCTTACGCTTCACGGCGGCGCGGCGGTCATTGGTAAAATAGACGGCGCGGGCCAGACGGATGAATTCCGTGCCGAAATCGTTCCGCTTCTCACAGATGCGGATATCATCCTCGATGACCCAAAGGTCTTCGTTGATGGATTTCAGTTCGGCCCGCAGCGCATCCAGTTGGGCCGAAGGCGGGATCTCCGTCTTGGCTGTGGCCTCCAGCACCTCGTACTCGTGCTGGACATTCTTCAGCTTGGCAGGATCGCTGATCCGGGCCAGCTTGACCTCCAGGATCGTGATCTTATCGATCAGTTCGCCTTCGCCGACTTCAACCTTGATCGTCATTTTATCTACGCCCGTCCTTGGAATTACGGCATGGAGCTGTCAAAGCCGAACCACTGCACCGAGAGGTTCTTCATGGTGCCGTCGGCCTTCATCTCGGCAATGGCCTTGTTCAGGGCGGCCAGCAGTTCCGGGCGGTTCTTGGCGATGGCGACGCCCTGGCCACGACCGAACAGGCCACCGTCGAAACCGGGACCGAAATAGCTGAAATCCTTGCCCTCGGGGCGCTGCAGGAAGGCGTTCCAGGTGATGGCATCGGCCAGACCCACCTCGACCCGGCCCGTCTGCAGGTCCAACGCCAGATTTTCCTGGGTGTCGTAACGGCGGATATCCACCACGTCGGCCAGATACTTATCGACGAAATTGGCGTGGATGGTGCTGGTCTGCACACCCAGAACCTTGCCCTTCAGCAGGCCCTTGATCTTGTCGATGGCCGCCTGCTCGTCCGGGGTGATCTCGGTCAGGTCGATACGCTCGATCCCGTAATCGATATCCTGCAACGGGTTGGCGTTGGCAGAAACCAGATAGGCCGGCGTGGTCGTATAGCCGCTGGAGAAATCGACAGCGGCCATCCGTTCATCCGTGATCGACATGCCGGCGACGATGGCGTCGAAATGGCCGGCCTGCAAAGCGGGGATCATGCCGTCCCAGGCCTGTGCCTGGAACTTGCACTCGGTCCCCATGCGCTTGCAGACATCCTTCATCATGTCGATCTCAAACCCGACCAGATTGCCGGATGCATCGACCATGTTATAGGGGGGATAGGCGCCTTCCGTGGCGACCCGCAACGGGTTGGGGATGCCGCCGGGTACAGGGGCCGCCTGCTTGGCCTCGTCCTTGCCACAGCCGGAGAGGGCCATCACACCAGCTAACGCCAGCGCCGCCATCAGCTTCTTCATACCTTCAACTCCCCCAGATACGCGGACCATGGCCGGGTGTCCCGGCTCGATACGGTCAATGGATTGCCTGTTACTTACCGCTGTCCCTCACGGGACAGGAACTGGCGGCACCGTTCCGACGACGGGTTGCCGAACACTTCCGCTGGTGTCCCCTGCTCTTCGATGCGGCCTTGATGCAGGAAGACGACCTTGTGCGATACCTCGCGCGCAAAGGCCATTTCGTGGGTGACGATCAGCATCGTCGCCCCCTCGGTCGCCAGATCGCGGATGACCTTCAACACCTCGCCCACCAGTTCGGGGTCAAGGGCGCTGGTCGGTTCATCGAACAGCATCACCTTGGGTTCCATGGCCAGCATGCGGGCGATGGCCGCGCGCTGCTGCTGCCCGCCCGACATCTGCGACGGATAGGCATCGCGCTTGGCCGACAGGCCGACCTTGGCCAGCAGCGCCTCTGCCTTGGCGATGGCCTGATCCTTGGGCTGTTTCAGCACATGGACCGGCGCCTCGATGATGTTTTCCAGCACGGTCATATGGGTCCAGAGATTGAAACTCTGGAACACCATGCCGCAGCGCTGCCGGATTCGTTCCACCTGCCGTGCATCGGCGGGCTGGTTGCCGTGGCGGCCCTGCTTCATGGCGATCTGTTCGCCGCCGATACGCACCACCCCCTCATCGGGGATTTCCAGCAGGTTGATGCAGCGCAGCAGCGTGCTTTTGCCTGACCCGGACGACCCGATCAAGGCTACCACCTCGCCCTCAGCGGCGTTCAGCGACACACCCTTCAGCACCTCATTGTCGCCGAAGCGCTTGTGCAGCGCCTCCACCTCGACGGCGGGGACCGGACCGGAAACGATGGGGGCAGACGACATCGGCATCCATTAAGGGCAATTCAAGGAATTCGTGCCAAGCTACCCCGCCAAGGCATGGCCGCGAAAGGGGAAATCCTGGGTTTCGGCACAGGCTTGGATTTGGGCGCGGCTGCATGATCGCGGCCATGCTATCTGTTGCACAGCAAGTGCGCAGTCTGACCGGAAACGACCCTCACATGAGCCAAGGCATCCAGCCCAGCCCGAATCGCAGTACGCATTTCCTGTTCGAGCACAAGGTGTTCACGGTTGATGGCTGCCGCTTCGTCTGGTCCAAATCCGCCGAAGAGCCGGTGATGCGCTTCATGCTGGGCAAGGTCCAGGCCGAGGTGGCGCTGGACAAGATCTGCAACGAATTCAAGATCGACCCGAAAAGCTTCGACGGGCAGCTGATCGACATGGTCGCCAAGGGACTGAAATATGTCCGTGAAATCCGTCCCGGCGACACGATCCCCAATGAACTGATCGATGGTTCCGCCTCCTGGCGTGTCGATGACCGCCATTTCCTCATCGCCAAGGGCAGATTGACCATACAGATGGTCACCTGGCTGACTGGCGGTGAAACCGTTGTCTCCAGCCCCGAGCAGTTGGAACAGGTGTTGGAAGACCCTAGCACCAAGGCCCGCGTGCGCGAGGCGTTCAAGATGATCGCCAACAAGCTCTCCCTCACCGGCAATGCCGAGGAGCAGGTGGAGACCCGTATCGACGCCCTGGCCAAGGAACTGTCATATATCGAGGCGCTGCGGGAGCGGGCGGCCAAGCTGGGCAAGGTCCGTGTCGGACTGGAGGATGCGCACCGCATCTATAAGAACGAGCGCAATCTGAAGGAAGAGATCGTGCGGATGCAGACGCTGTCGCTGCCGCCGATCACCGATCTGGAGCAGCGATT
Source organism: Niveispirillum sp. (assembly GCA_016463045.1). Lineage (GTDB taxonomy): Bacteria > Pseudomonadota > Alphaproteobacteria > Azospirillales > Azospirillaceae > Niveispirillum. The sequence continues at coordinate 4,385 of JAEMSB010000079.1, read as the reverse complement.
CGCCCAGGTGGACGCCCAGACCGGCGAAATCCTGTCGATGCTGGCCAAGTTCGACAAGAACATCACCTATATTCGCGAAATGCGCGACGACTTGCACCAGACGCTACTGCCGTGGGACGAGGTGCTGGAGGATTGGGAAAGCACCACCACCGAGAAAAGCCAGGCGTTCGAGGCCGTGCTGAAGAAGACGTACCAGTTCCTGGCCCGCAACTATTCCCAGGCCAAGCACTGGCGTCTGGCGGCCCGCCGCGCCCCCTGATCCTGGTTGCGAGCCCGGTTTTCCCCCCTTGGGCACGGCTGCCATGCCCTGCCCAGCCTTGCCCTGGCGCCACGCCGCCGCCACCTTGCCCACCGCAACTATCGACACGGCAAGGCAAGGTCCCATGTCCATCCCGATGATCAATGGCCTGGAGGCCGTCGCCGACCGTTATGACGGTTTCATCTTGGACCTGTGGGGCGTGGTGCATGACGGCGTGCGGCCCTATCCGGGTGTGGTGGAGTGTCTGTCCACCTTGAAACGGCTGGGCAAGCGCGTCTGTCTTCTGTCCAATGCCCCCCGCCGCATTGCCGCCGCGGAGGCCAAGCTGACGGCCATGGGGGTGACGCCCGACCTGTATGACGCGCTCTACACGTCCGGTGAGGCCAGTTTCGAGGCGTTGCGCGACCGCAGCGATGATTGGCATGCCGCCCTGGGGCCGAAGCTGTTCCATATCGGCCCGCCGCGCGACAATGACGTCTATGACAGCCTGACGGACCGTGTACGGGTCGACAGCCCCGAACAGGCGGATTTCGTCATCAATACCGGCATCGACGCTTATGAGGAGACGCTGGCCGATTACGATCCGATCCTGCGCCGCTGTCTGGACCGGGGGCTGCCCATGCTGTGCGCCAATCCCGATCTGGTGGTGGTGATCGATCAGGAACTGGTGATCTGCGCCGGCGAGCTGGCCCGTCATTATGCGGAAATCGGCGGCGATGTCCGTTATCACGGCAAGCCGCACGCCCCCGTCTATCGCCGCTGCTTCGACCTGCTGGGCGGCATAGCACCGGGCCGCATCCTGGCCGTGGGAGACAGTCTGCGCACCGATGTGGCGGGCGCGAATGCCGCCGGCATCGACAGCCTGTTCATCACGGGCGGTATCCATCGCGAGGAACTGAGCGCACCGCTGGGCACGCTACCCGGCCCGGACATGCTGTCAAAGCTGATCGAGGCCAGCCCCCACTGCCCGACCTGGGCTGCCGCCGGTCTGCGCTGGGCCTGACTGATGAGAGCGGTTTTCGGTTGACCGGATGCCGCGCCGGCGCTTGAGGAAAATGAACGGCTCTAGCTGAAATCATCGTCATCATCATCGGGGGCCGGCATGGTGGTCCCCGTGGTGATGGTGTCGGCCAGATTGGCGCCCCGGATATTGGCTTCCAGCAGGTTTGCCCCCGACAGGTCCGAGCCGCGCAGGTCGGCCCCCGACAGGTTGACGCCGCGCATGGAGGCGCGGGTCAGGCTGGCCTGGACGATCGTGGTGTTGGACAGGTTGGCGGGCCATTTGCGGCCCGTGCCACGGCCGTTCGGCCCCTTAATTTCCACAGATCCGATCTTGGCATTGTCCAGCTTGGCGCCCGACAGATTGCCGCCGCGCAGATTGGCGCCGTCCAGGGTCGCCCCCGTCAGGTCAGCGAAATTCAGCGCCGCCCCCGCCAGATCGGCCATCACAAACAGACAGTCGCGCAGCTTGGCGCCCGAGAAATTGACGCCTTTCAGGTTGGCCCCGCCCAGATTGGCCCCAATCAGATCGATATGCGACAGGTCTTGGCCTTCCAGGTCGGCGCGTTCCCCCTTGTCGCCATTGCTGGTGATCCAGGCCTGATGCTGGATCAGGATGCGCTGGATGGTGCCGGAGAAGGTTTCGGCGGACCGGCTGAAATTGGCGCCCAGCATGTCGACATTGGACAGGTCGACACCTTCCAGGTTCGCCCCCTGCAAATCGGCATTGCGCAGGTTAGCCCCCGACAGGACAGCGCCCGACAGGTTGACGTCACGCAGCTTCGCGCCCATCAGATTGGCGCTGTTCAGATTGACGCCGCGCATGTCGCAGCCGGCGAAGTTCGCACTTTTCATCACCGACCGCGCCATGTTGCAGCCGGCCATCTGCGCGCCCGAACAATCGGCCCCCACCAGCGAACATTCCGACAGGTCGGCGCCCGCCAGATTGGCGTTCGACAGCGTGGCGTCATCCATGTCGGCACCGCGCAGGTCCGACGGTTCCATCTTGACGCTGCCCGGCGCGCGCCGGTCCAGCAGCGCCCCGCCGCGCAGGTCGGCCCCGCGCAGGATGGCGCATTTCAACCGCGCACCGCGCAGATGGGCGCCGCGCAGGTCGGCATTGGTCAGGTTGGTGTTCACCAAGATGGCCCGCGTCAGGCGCGCCGCGAACAGGTCGGCTGCCGTCAGGTTGGCCGCCGTGAAGTCGCAATCCGACAGGTTGGCGCCCGATAGCTTGGAATTCTGCAAATTCGCGCCGGAGAAATTGTGACCCTGCAGGTCGGCCAGCGCCAGCATTGCGCGGGCACCACCCGTCAGCCGTTTCAGCCAGCGTTCATGCTTATCGACAACGGCGAGCAGTTCATGGGGTGTCATGATGGGCGGTGACCATTGAGCGAAAGATGAACTTTTCTTGAACGTGCCACAGGAGCGGCCATTTGTGTTAGATGGTTTCTTGACAATTCATGCAATCGCCATTGCCGGAGCCAGTCCCGTGGACGGAAAAACCAGCACCATCCCCACCCGGCACATCGTGTCCGCCTTTGACGAACAGCTCGACATCCTGCACGGTCTGGTGCGGCAGATGGGTGTGTTGGCGGAAAAGCAGATCACAGATGCCGTGGCGGCCATGACCGACCGCGATACCGATCTTGCCAGCCAGGTCATGGCCAAGGACGCAGAGTTGGACGAGTTGGAGCGCAAGGTGGAGGCGCAGACCGTTCGTCTGCTGGCCCTGCGCAGCCCAAAGGCCAATGACCTACGCGACGTCATCGGGGCCCTGCGGGTCGCCAACAATCTGGAGCGAATCGGCGATTTCGCGGCCAATGTTGCTAAGCGCTCCTTCGTGCTCCAAGCCCAGCCGGAGGTCTCGCTGGCCCGTTCCATGTTGCCCATCGGTCGCGCCGTGGCTGATATGCTGGCCGCTGTCATGAAGGCCTATGACGAGGATGACGCCGACACCGCGCTTGCCGTCCGCAAACGGGATGAGGAGGTGGATCGCGCCTATACGTCGCTGTTCCGTGAGCTGCTGACCTACATGATGGAAAGCCCGGCCCGCATCACGGCCTGCACCCATCTGCTGTTCGCGGCCAAGAACCTGGAACGTATCGGCGATCACGCCACCAATATCGCGGAGACGCTGTGCTTTCGCGTACAGGGTCAGCCCCTTGACCCGGACCGGCCCAAGGGCGATGGCACCGCCGAGATGACGGTGATGCCGGGCTGACACCAGACTTCACGCCTAGACCACTTGCCGACTTGGCAAAGTGGGGGTCGCGCCCCAATCTCATTCCTGGCGCTGGGGCCGCGATCGGGAAGTCGGTGGCCGAATGAGTGATGCTTTCATCCTGGAGCCGGTGGCGGATCGCGCGGCATTGCGCCATCCCTGCCTGCGCCTGCTGTTCGATGCCTGGCTGGCGGCGACACTGCCGGGGCAGAACCTGCCCTGCATTGATGATCTGCTGCCCCCCGCACAGGCCGTGGCCGCAGATCATCTCTGGTGGCTGGAACGGGTGCCGGGTGGCGGCCCGTCGGACTTTATCGGTCGTGGTTTCGGTCGGCAGACCGTTGCCAATTACGGCATTGACCCGACAGGCCGTCATATCAACGAATATACCCGTCAGCCGGTGTTTGGCCGCATCCTGCGTGTCCTGACCAGTGTGACGGCGGCACAGCAACCCCACCGTTTCACAGCCGATCAATCGGTGATGTCCAATGGCGCCCTGCATGATGTGGAGGCGCTGGCCTTGCCGGTGGCCGGGCCGGATGGCGCCTTCTGGGGCGTGCTGGGCGCCACGCGGGCACGGGAGATTTAGCCCCTGGCACGGCGGTTGCTTCTCTATTGGGCAAAGCCACCGCTTCAGCCGGACGAACCATCATGAACCGCACCGCCACCCCCCGCCGCCGCCTTGTCGCCAAAAGCCTTGCTTCCGTGATGGCCATGGCGCTTTGCCTGGGTTTGGCGGGGTGCTCCGCGCGGCCCATGGCGGTTTCCATCCCCATGAAGCCGCAGCCCGTGCTGCAATCGGCGGGTCAGTGGCAGGTGGTGGCGGATGATGTGGCCTCGGCAATTTCCGCCCATCTGGAATTTCAGATGGGCAGGAAGGTGCCGGTGCTGGTCTATATGATG
>JAEMSB010000544.1 GCA_016463045.1 Niveispirillum sp. | reverse complement strand
GAAATACGGCAAGCTGCCGCTGGACAAGGTACTGGCCCCGGCTATTGCCTATGCCAATGACGGTTTCCCCCTATCGCCCTTCATCGCCAAGGGCTGGGCCGCCAATTTCCGCCGCTTCGAGCAGATGGGAAGCGTGATTGAGGAACTGGACAATGCCAAGAAGACCTTCCTGATCGACGGCAAGGCCCCGGTGGCCGGTCAGATCTTCCGCAATCCCGACCTCGCCAAGTCGCTGTCGCTGGTGGCCAAGGGCGGTCATGACGCCTATTACAAGGGTCCCATCGCCAAGACCATCGACGCCTATATGAAGCGCATCGGCGGCCCCCTGCGGTACGAGGATTTCGCAGATTTCAAGGCGCAGTGGGTGGAACCGATCTCCACCAACTATCGCGGCTATGATGTCTGGCAGATCCCGCCCAACGGCCAGGGTCTGGCCACGCTCCAGATGCTGAACATCCTGGAAGGTTACGATCTGAAGGCCATGGGCCATAACAGCGCCGATTTTATTCATGTCTCGGTGGAAGCCAAGAAGCTGGCCTTTGCCGACCGCTCGCGCTGGTATGCCGATCAGGAATTCGTGAAGCTGCCCATCAGCACCCTGATCTCCAAGGACTATGCCGCCAAGCGCCGCGCTCAGATCGACATGAAGAAGGCCGGCGCGCCCGAAACCGGCATCATGCCGGAAAGCCATGACACCATCTTCCTGTCCACCGCCGACAAGGACGGTCTGATGGTGGCGCTGATCCAGTCCAACTATCGCGGCATGGGCTCCGGTCTGGTGCCTGACGGTTTGGGCTTCATGCTGCAGGATCGCGGCGAGCAGTTCGCGCTGGATCCCAAGCACCCCAACGTCTATGCGCCGGGCAAGCGCCCCTTCCACACCATCATCCCTGGTTTCGTGACCAAGGATAACCAGCCCTTTGCCGCCTATGGCGTGATGGGCGGCGGCATGCAGCCGCAGGGCCATACCCAGGTCCTGGTCAACATGATCGATTTCGGCATGAATGTGCAGGAAGCCGGCGACGCCGCGCGTTGGCAGCATGAAGGCTCGCCTGAACCGACCGGTGAGGCCGGCGAGGGCGTGGGGATCGTCTATGTCGAACAGGGCGTGTCGCCCGCCGTGATCGAGGAGCTGCGCAAGCGCGGCCACAAGGTGGAGGTGAAGCCCGGCCTGCATTATGGCAGCTATGAAGCCATCGTCCGTGACCATGTGAACGGCGTCTACCGCGCCGGCACCGAAATGCGCGTCGACGGCCACGCGGCAGGCTATTGATCCTGTAACCACCTGTCGTCATCCCGGCGCAAGCCGGGACCCAGGGGCCAAGCGCTCGACCGCCGAACAGCGTCAGGCATAAAGCGTCAAGCTTTGATCCCATGGCCCCTGGGTCCCGGCTTTCGCCGGGATGACGGATAGGCCAATCTGTTAAAACCTTACCGACCCGAACGTTTCCGAGCCCTTCCCCATGACCATCGACCCCGTCGCCCTGACCCAGGACCTGATCCGTTGCCCCAGCGTCACCCCCGCCGATGCCGGCGCGCTGGGTGTGTTGCAGCGGGTGCTGGAACAGATGGGCTTCACCTGCACGCGGCTGGTGTTTGAAGAGGCGGGAGCCGACCCGGTCGATAATCTCTATGCCCGATTGGGGACCGGCAGCCCGAATTTCTGCTTCGCCGGGCACACAGACGTGGTGCCAGTAGGTGATGCGGCGGCATGGACCGTTGATCCTTTCGCAGCCGAAATCATCAACGGCAAACTTTACGGTCGCGGTACGTCCGATATGAAGGGTGCGATTGCCGCCTTCACCTCGGCGGTAAAATCATTTCTGAACCGGAATGGTGCGCCGGATGGTTCCATCTCCCTGCTGATCACAGGGGATGAGGAAGGGCCCAGCATCAATGGCACGCGCAAGGTGCTGGACTGGATGCAGGCCAAGGGAGAGGTGATCGACGCCTGTCTGGTAGGTGAGCCCACCAACCCGCGCGCGATGGGCGACATGATGAAGATCGGGCGGCGCGGGTCGGTGACGGCCACCTTGACCGCCTATGGCGCGCAAGGGCACGTCGCCTATCCACATCTGGCCGACAATCCGCTGCCCCGCCTGACCAAGGCCCTGTCCATGCTGGCCGACAGCCCGCTGGACGAAGGCACGCCGCATTTTCAGCCCAGCACGCTGGCCATCACCAGTATCGATGTCGGCAACCCGGCCAACAATGTCATCCCCGCCAAGGGCACGGCCAAGTTCAATATCCGCTTCAACGACCTGCACACGCCCAAAAGCCTGGAAGCCCATATCAGGGACGTGCTGGAGGAAGTGGGCGGCACCTGGGACCTGAAGATGGCCGTATCGGGAGAGGCGTTCCTGACCCCGCCCGGCGCCCTGGTCGCGACCGTCGCCGGGGCCGTGACCGCCGTGACGGGCAAGACGCCGGAACTGTCCACATCGGGCGGCACGTCCGACGCGCGATTCATCAAGAATTTTTGCCCCGTGGTGGAATTCGGGCTGGTCGGCCAAACCATGCACAAGGTCGATGAACATGTGGATGTCGCCGATATCCGCACCCTGGCTGCCATCTATGACCGTGTCCTGGCCGATTTCTTCGGCAAGGCGGCGGCATGATCCCCCTGGTTGGGGCCATCCGGCTGGCCGCACTTGATGGGCGCGGCATCGGCTTTTTCGATCCGTCACCGGCGGCGGCCTGGCGCAATCTGGTGCTGCTGGTGCCGCTGCTGCTGGCCCAGGCCGTGTCCGACCTGATGGCCCTGCCCGATGGGGTGGAGGTCACAACCTACCTGCTGCTATCGGCCTCGGTGTCGGCGGTGCAGATGACGGGCTATATGCTGGCCGTGTCGCAGATCCTGGCCGGCACCGGGCATGGCGACCGTTTCCCGCTGTTCGTGTCCACCTATCTCTGGTGCAGCATCGTCAGCACGGCGGCGGGTCTGCTGGCCCTGGCTGTGGCCCTGGAATCCACCCTGCCCGTCGCCAATGGCATCGGCATCGGTCTGGTCCTGTGGAGCCTGGCCTACAGCTGGTTCAGCGTTCGGGCCGCCGTCGGCTGCCCCGGTGCCGTCGCCGCCGGTCTGGTCGTGCTGGAAATCCTGACGGTGCTGGCCACCAACGCCCTGCCGCTGCAACTGGCCCTGGCGGCGGCGAAGGGGTGAGCCCCCACGC
>JAEMSB010000543.1 GCA_016463045.1 Niveispirillum sp. | reverse complement strand
GGACGGAGATTTCGCGCTGTTTCCAGGCGATGGAAAGCTATCGCGGGCAGGGGGCGCATCCTACGCGCGGTCGTGATGGGCCATTGCAGGTGACGCAGCTTCCCTACCGTTCACCCGCCATTGCCGCCTCAATCGAGGCGGGCGTGGAAATGGGCCTGCCCCGGCTGAGCGATATCAACACGCCGGGCACGCTGGGCATCGGCTATACCCAGGCGAGTGTGGATCGGCGGGGGCGGCGTGCGTCCAGCTACCGCGCCTTCCTGAAACCGGCCTTGTCGCGCCCCAACCTGACCGTGCTGACCGATACGCTGGTGGAGCGGGTGGAGTTGGAGGGAGCGCGCGCAACCGGCATCACGATCCGCACCGCCGAGGGGGCCCGCTTCATCAAGGCTGCGCGGGAGGTGATCCTGTCCGCCGGTGCCCTGCAAAGCCCGAAGCTGCTGCAGCTGTCGGGCATCGGTCCCGCCGATCTGTTGAGCCGTGCCGGGGTGGCGGTGCGGCATGATCTAGCCGGCGTGGGGCGCAATTTGGCCGACCATGCGATGTTCTCCATGTCGTACCGGCTACATAACGATCCTGGCTTTAACAGGGAGTTTTCTGGCTGGCGCCTGATGACCCACGTTCTGCGATATTATCTGACGCGCAAGGGTCTGATGGCCTATACCTCGCCAGAGGTGACGGCGCTGCTGTCCCTATATGGTCGTCCCGACTGGCCCGATGTGCAGTTCGGCATCGGCCCCTTCTCCATGCGCTCGTCAGAGGAGATCAAAGCCGATCCGGGGCGCGGCGCGCTGGAGGACAAGCCCGGCATCACCGTCAATGCCATCGCCCTGCGCCCCAAAAGCCGGGGCAGCGTCGCGATACGCAGCGCCGATATCGCCGACCAGATCGAAGTGGACGCCAACTGGTGGGGTGACCCGGCGGATAAGGCCTTCATGGTGGAGATGGTGCGGCTGGTCCGTAAATACATGCGCCAGCCCGCTTTGAAGCCCTTTGTAGGGGAGGAGATTGTGCCCGGTCCCCGCATCGAAAGTGATGAGCAGATTGCCGATGTGCTGGAATGGCTGACCAGTCCCGGCGTTCACGCCACCGGCACCTGCCGCATTGGTGATCCGTTGGACGGTGTAGTGGATGGTTGCCTGCGGGTGCATGGGATACAAGGGCTGCGGGTGGTGGATTGTTCCGTCATGCCCGTGCCACCCGCCGGCAATACCAATGGTCCCGCCATGGTCATCGGTTGGCGTGCAGCGGAACTGATCCTCCGGGATGCGGGTTGAGCATAGTATCCACCATGTCTGCGGTCTGGGCACCGGACAGGAAGGCTGCTTCTACGCGGCCTTGGCGCGTCCAGTCCCCGCACAAGGCGATATGGTGCACTGGGTCCAGCAAGGGGCCGTTATTCCGGACAGGGCCACTGTTTGCCTGCGGCCAATGGTGCAGACCGGTCACCAGCGGATGCAGTTGACGGCCAAAGAGGCAATACAAGGCTTCGGTCAGTTTTGCCTGTATGTAATTATGGTCGGCATCGTGATGAGCATCGGCCCACGCATTGGATGCCAAGGCGACGATACCCGGCGGCCCCCTATGCCCGGGCCGGGATTCTGTGACGGATATCCAGCTGATGACTGCATCTTTCACGATGGCCGCATCAAAACCAACATCCTCTAGGCTTTCCATTCCCAGCATCAGCGCAAAGCAACCTTTCATGAGGGGTGCGTTCACTACATGTTGCAGGCAGCTTCCGGCTGGCAACAGATCCGCAGTCGTACGGGGCGGTAGCGCGAGTATAACAAATTCGAAGGGACCCTGGTCTGCTCCCTTATCCATGAACAGATAGACACCATCTGTCGTGTGGCGCAGACCGGTGACCCGACGGCCCAGATGCAGATCAAGCTCATCCGACCAAGCGGCGGCAATTGCGGCCATGCCGCTGGTTCCCACATAATGGGCTGATTCTGCGTTCCATTGCCGACGCGTCGTGATGTGCCCCTCTCGGATTTCAACAAATCTGGCCAGCCAAGGCACCACCAGGTCCTGTTCTTGCAGTCGACGGACCTCCGCCAGGAAACGCGGATGACGCGGTGTGAAGAACTGCGCACCATGGTCAAAAGAATGCCCTTCAATCTGGCACGTGGCAAGGCGCCCACCGGGAACCGCCGCGGCCTCAAACAGCTGCACAGGCATCGTTTGGGACAGCAGTCGTGCTGCGGTCAGGCCTGCAACTCCGGCACCTATAATGGCAATGGGTGGTCTTCGTCGCACAATGGCTGCGCTTGCATCGGGCATTGGCGTTTCCGCTCCAACAGCAACTGACGATAAAGGACATGGAGCTTCACGTCGCCACGGCCAGCCCCCACTTCGGGGTGGGGCCGACGATGAGGTCAGTGCGTGGTCAGGCTGTAGAGCGGGTCGGCCATCTGTACCGGTTCGATCTCCAGCGTCAGATTGATGACCGTCACGCCGTCACCCGTCCATCCCCGGCTGTCGGAGCGGCGGGACAGCAGGACCCGGAACGCCGGGCGGGTGGACGGGGTTGAGGCGTCGAAAGCCAGCCCTGTGGCCACGCCTTTCTCGCTTTCCAGAACCTGGACTATCAACCGACCAAACTGCCACGGTGCCAGGATGTCGCCGGTGGCCAGCGTGGCGGGCAGCTCCGGGTCCGGTTCAAAACCAGGGTCAGATGGATCAATGGGGTTCTTGAACCGGGTAGGGCCAGGAGTGACAGTGCCGCTTGTCAGATCCAACGTGTCACCACTGTGCAGCAGGGCGACATTGATCCCGGATTGGGCAAACGGCCAGCCGGGGCGGCGGATGGCAGCACGCGTGTCGATCACTACCACGCCGCTGGCCCCGACAATTTCCGCTCTGCGGCGTTCATGGATGATGATCGCGGTGTTTTCATCCACGCCCAAACCACGCCTGTAGCCAGCGGCATCCATGGCGACCAGGGTGCGGGCGAAGCGGCCGCGGGCTAGGAAATGCTGATCCACGAACCAGTCGGGGCCGATAAAGCCCAGACCCGGTCCCAGCGTGCGGCCTGCGACGGGGCCAGCGGCCAGCAGGTCCAGCGTTTCCGGCGCATCCTTGATCATGGTGGCGGACATGATGGCGGCCCCGGCGGAGGAGCCGGCGATGACGGCGCCGTTGGCGTGCGCCGCGCGGATGGCGGCCAGC
>JAEMSB010000078.1:6832-11747 GCA_016463045.1 Niveispirillum sp. | reverse complement strand
GTTCGGCGTCGTGCTGGCCATCGGCCTGTTGGTGGATGATGCCATCGTGGTGGTGGAAAATGTGGAGCGCGTGATGGCGGAGGAGGGGTTATCCCCGCGTGAGGCCACACGAAAATCCATGGAGCAGATTACGGGCGCCCTGGTCGGCATCGGTCTGGTCCTGTCGGCCGTGTTTATTCCCATGGCCTTCTTTCCTGGCTCCACGGGCGCAATCTATCGCCAGTTCTCCATCACCATCGTATCGGCCATGGTTCTGTCGGTTCTGGTGGCGCTGGTCCTGACCCCGGCATTGTGCGCCACCATCCTGAAGCCGCAGGATCACCATGAACGCGGCGGCTTCTTCGGCTGGTTCAACCGTGGCTTCAACCGCGCCAACCAGTCATACGTGTCCGCCACCAGCGGCGTGGTGCGGCGGAGCAAGCGCTTCCTGCTGGTATTCGCGGGTCTGGTGGCGATCCTGGGTGTGCTGTTCGTGCGCCTGCCCACCGCCTTCCTGCCGGAAGAAGACCAGGGCATTATCTTTGCCATGGTGATGGCACCGCCGGGGTCGACCCAGGAACGCACCATGGAGACGGTGAAACAGGTCGAGGATTACCTGTTGAGCCAGGAGAAGGACAATATCAAGGGCGTCTTCTCCGTCGGTGGCTTCAGCTTTGCCGGCAGCGGCCAGAACTCCGCCATGGTCTTCATCCAGTTGAAGGACTGGTCGGAGCGCAACGGGGCGGATAACACGGCCCAGGCCATCGCCATGCGCGCCATGGGGGCCTTCATGGGCTTGAAGGACGCGATGGCCTTTGCCTTCACACCACCTGCCGTTATGGAACTGGGTAATGCCACCGGCTTTGATTTCCAGCTTCTGGATGAGGCCGGTGCAGGGCACGAGGCGCTGCTAGCGGCGCGTAACCAGTTGTTGGGCATGGCGGCACAGCATCCGGCCCTGACCGGTGTGCGCCCCAATGGCCTGGAGGACACCGCACAGCTGAGTATCGACGTGGATAAAGCCAAGGCGGCAGCACTGGGCCTGCAGGTCGCGGATATTAACGCTACACTGACGGCCTTCTGGGGCTCCACCTATATTGATGACTTCATCGACCGGGGCCGCGTGAAGCGTGTGTTCCTGCAGGCTGATGCGCCGTTCCGCATGCTGCCGGAGGATATCCAGAAGCTGCATGTCCGCAATGATCAGGGGGAGATGGTTCCCTTCTCCGCCTTCGCCAAGGCCAGCTGGACCTATGGTCCTCCGAAGCTGGAGCGGTTCATGGGCACGTCGTCGATGAATATCCAGGGGCAGCCGGCACCGGGCTACAGCTCCGGTCAGGCAATGGCGGCGATGGAGGAACTGGTGGCAAAGCTGCCGCCGGGTATCGGTTTCGCCTGGACGGGTCTGTCCTATGAAGAACGGCTGTCCGGCGCGCAGGCACCTGCTCTTTACGCCATCTCGCTGCTGGTCGTGTTCCTCTGCCTGGCGGCCTTGTATGAAAGCTGGTCCATCCCGTTCGCGGTGATGCTGGTGGTGCCGCTAGGCGTGCTGGGGGCCGTGGTCGCGGCCACGTTGACCGGCATGGCCAATGATATCTATTTCCAGGTAGGCCTGCTCACAACCATCGGGCTATCGGCCAAGAACGCCATCCTGATCGTGGAGTTCGCGAAGGAATATTATGAGAAGGGCATGGATCTGGTGGATGCGACCCTGGAGGCCGCCCGTCAGCGCCTGCGCCCCATCATCATGACTTCGCTGGCGTTTATTCTGGGTGTTTCGCCCCTGGCTTTGGCATCTGGTGCCGGATCGGGCAGCCAGAACGCCATCGGCATCGGTGTGATCGGTGGCATGTTGGCGGCCACGGCGCTTGCCATCTTCTTCGTGCCGATCTTCTTCGTCGGTGTCGAAAGGCTGGTTATGCGCTTTGGTAGCCACAAGAAGCCGAAGACGGGGCAGGAGTGATCACCATGAACAAGCGTCTTATTCCCCTGACCCTGTTGCCCCTGCTGCTGGCCGGGTGCAGCATGGCCCCTGACTATCAGGCCCCCGCCACTGGTGTCGCCGCCGCATATCCCCAGGCGGCGGCGCAGGCGACACCGGTGGCCGATCTGGGCTGGCGCGACTTCTTCCTGGATGACGAGCTGCGCGGCCTGATCGATCAGGCCCTGGCCCAGAACCATGATCTGGCGGTTGCTAGTGCTAATGTCGAACGAGCCCGCGCGCTCTACCGGGTACAGCGGGCAGATCAGCTGCCCAGTGTGACGGCGGGCGCATCGGCGACCCGTTCCCGCGTGAACGAGCCGGTGACCCAGACGGGCAACCAGTATCAGGTCAATGCCGGCATCACGGCGTTCGAGCTGGATTTCTTTGGCCGCGTGCGCAACCTATCTGACGCGGCCCTGGAAAGCTATTTCGCGACCGCCGCCGCGCGGGAAACGGCGCGTCTGGCCCTGGTGGCAGAGGTGGCGAATGCCTACCTGGCCCTGTTGGCCGACCGGGAGCAACTGGCCCTGACGGAGCGGACCTTCAACACCCAGAAGGAAAGTTATGATCTGGTCAAGCTGGCCTTCGACCGGGGTGCGCGCTCGCTGTTGGAGCTTCGACAGGCCGAAACCACACTGGAGACGGCGCGGGCCAACCTTGCGGCTTTCCGCCGCCAGGTGTCATTGGACGAAAACGCCCTGACCCTGCTGGTCGGAAGCCCCGTGACGGTGGCGGGCGACAAGGTCCTGGGGGAGGAAGGGTCCTTGCTGGTCCCAGCCCTGCCAGAAGGCCTGCCGTCCGACCTGCTGACCCGCCGGCCGGACATTGCACAGGCCGAGCATAATCTGCGGGCTGCTAACGCCAATATCGGTGCCGCTCGTGCTGCCTTCTTCCCACGCATAGGCCTGACCAGCGCGCTGGGCACCGCCAGCACCTCGCTGTCCGGCCTGTTCGAAGGCGGCAGCAAGGTCTGGAATGTCGGGGCGGATGCCAGCCTGCCCATCTTCGATTTTGGCCGCACCCAGTCCAACCTGGATGTGGCCAAGGCGGAGCGGGATATCGCTGTCGCCACCTATCAGGGTGCCGTGCGCACGGGCTTTCGTGAGGTCGCGGATGCCCTGGCCGCCCGTGCCACCCTGGATGATCAGGTGGCCGCCCAGACGGCCCTGGTGACGGCCACGCGGGAGACCTACAGCCTGTCCAAGGCCCGCTATGACCGGGGCGTCGACAGCTACCTGCAGGTTCTGGATGCGCAGCGCAGCCTTTATGCGGCGGAAAGCAGCCTGATCATCCTGCGTCAGCAGCGGCTGTCCAATCTGGTCACGCTGTATAAGGCGCTGGGCGGCGGATTGTCGGACCGCGCGCCGGCCTGACCTTCCTCAACGACTACGGTCTTGTGAGTGACGGTATTTCGGCAGTGCAACAAATCTTTCATTAAGGGGGCGGGCCTGTGCAGACGGGCTCGCCCTTTCTCTATTCCGGCCTGCCCCTTGGCTATCGAGTCGGTGGTGACACCCCATGGCAAGGTCATAGGTCCACCTCCCCGGACTACCCCGGAAGTCCTTGCTATCTGCCATCTTCGGCGTCTGACCCCTGCGCAAAGACATAGGGTCCCTCGTCTAAAGACTGTGCCTTTCCGGCATCAGATATGATAATCTCCATGTCAGTAAGTTGTTTTTGTCGGTCTGCGCTTCCAACGCAGACCTTCCCTACGGTAATGTCTTTCCGATAGATCGGAGCCTATGGTAAACCTGCCACGGCTTCGGCACTGCGGTACGAAGGGGCGGACCGCGGGATAACCTCAATAAGGAGTGCCTGTTTCGATATCGAAGTTTCGCTTTCCGTCGATGTCGACGGACCTATGGCGTGGGCTCCGGTGTTGTTGACAGTCAAACTCTCAAACCCGCGCCTGAAGGGTGGCAAAATTGGAATATCCTCTGGCCCTTATCCTGCAGATCGCCCTATCTGCCCTCATCTGCTTCGCGGCCAAGCCCATCGGCAATGCCCTGGGCATCATGGACAAGCCTGACAGCCTTCGGAAGCTGCATCGTGGTGCGGTGCCGCTGGTGGGTGGTCTGGCCATCCTGCTGCCCGCGACGCTGATCGGTGGCGGCATTTCCTACAATGACGGTGTCGGCCTGCATTGGGTGATCGTTCCCGTCATGGTCGTGCTGTTCGTCATGGGCATGGTGGACGACCGTCAGCATCTGCCGCCCGTCGTGCGCCTGTCGGTTTCGCTGGTGATGTTCTCCTTCGCCATCATCCTGGCGCCGCATCTGGCCCTGACCTCCCTGAATTTTGGCGGTGGCGTCAGCGTCGATGTCCCGCCCTTCATGGGCGCGATGCTGACCATCGTCAGCCTTGTTGGCTTCCAGTACGCGTTCAACATGAGCGACGGTGCCAATGGTGTTGCCTCGGGCATGGCCATGATCTGGGCGCTGTTCTTCGCACTGGCTGGGACCGGCACCCTGTCCATGCTGGCGCTGCTGATCGTGGCGGGCGGGGCGGTGTTCCTGGCCTTCAACATGCGCGGTCGCATCTTTCTGGGCGACAGCGGCGCCTATGGCATCTCCGCTGTCATGGGCCTGCTGGGTCTGGCTATCACGGGCCATGCCGACAGCACCCTGACCAACATGCAGCTGATGGGCCTGTTCCTGCTGCCGGTGGTCGATTGCCTGCGCCTGATCGTCAGCCGCCTGCGCGCTGGTCGTGCCCCTTTCTCCCCGGACCGGGAGCATCTGCATCATTACCTGCTGCGCTGGCTGGTTTCGCCCACCCGCACAGCCCTGGCCTACTGGTCCATGGTGGCCCTGCCGAACGCGGCGGGCGTCCTGGTCGGCGGGGTTTCCGGGTTTGCCGTGACCGTCGCGCTGACGCTGCTGATGTACCGCTTTGCGATTGCCCGCACGGCTGCCGTTCCGGCACCCGCTGCTGTTGTCGGTGGCGAGGCGC
>JAEMSB010000078.1:1240-6822 GCA_016463045.1 Niveispirillum sp. | reverse complement strand
GAAGATTTCCATCCGCCGGGTTCCTCCCGAAGCGGTTTTACTGACAAGCGGCCGGGGATATTCCCGGCCGCTTTTCTTATTTCGGCGCATTCAGCTTGGGTTCAGCGCGACCCTGTCAGGATCGGTTCCATCATCGATCCAACAGGAAGGAACCCATCATGCCTTACCCCCGTCTCCTGGCCGGTCTGCTTCTGGCCGGTTCGCTGGCCGCCGGTGCCTATGCCTATGCGCAAGGGGCCGGGACCGGTGCCGCGCCTATGTCTGGGCCGTCCATGGCAGCGGATACGCTGTCCATGCCGGCTTTGCTGGACAAGCTGTCGGCCCAGGGCTACCGCGATGCCCGCTCGGTTGAGCGGAAAAGCGACAGGCTGGTGGAGGTGAAGGCCACCGGTCCCGACGGCCAGCGCCAGGAGCTTTATGTCGATGCCCGCACGGGTGAGATCCTGAAGGTGGAGCGCGACTGATGGCTGACATGACACTCCCGGCGGGGCAGGGGACGCATGTCCCGCCTTCTCACGGTACCGTCCGGGTCTGGGACCCACTGCTGCGCCTGATCCATTGGGGCATCGCCGCCGCGTTTCTGACGGCCTGGCTGTCAGCGGAAGAGGTGATGGCGGTGCATGAGGCGGCGGGCCTTACCATCATCGCCCTGGTGGGCCTGCGCGCGCTCTGGGGCCTGATCGGCAGCAGCCATGCCCGGTTCAGCGACTTTGCCCCGTCGGGTGCCGGGCTTCTGGCTTATCTGCGCGCCCTGTTGCAGCGCCGGGCCGACCGGCATCTGGGCCATAATCCCGCCGGTGGGGCCATGGCCCTGACGCTATGGTTCGCCCTGCTGGGCACGGCGGTGCTGGGCCTGCTGACCCGCTATCCTGTGCCGGCTCTGCGCCCCTATGGCCACTTCCTGGAAGAAGCGCATGAGGTGCTGGCCAATGGCACCCTGGTCCTGGTGGGACTGCATCTGGCCGGTGTGCTGGTCAGCAGCCTGCTGCACCGGGAGAACCTGCTTCTATCCATGCTAACGGGCCGCAAACGAGCGGGATGACCGTTCACGACCCAAACAAAAACCCCGGCGCCTTGCGGTGCCGGGGTTTTGTCTTTTCAGGCTTTCTGGATCAGGCCTTGGCGGCCTCACCCTCGCCACCTTCGTTGCCGGGCGGGTCCTCGGCATCCATGGTCTTGCGCAGCCTGTTCTCGCCCAGATAGAGCAGGATCGGGGCCGCGATGAAGATGGAGGAGGAGGTGGCCAGCAGGATACCGAACAGCAGGGCCCAGGCGAATTCACGCAGAGCCTCGCCGCCATAAAGGGCCAGCGGCACGATCGACAGGAACACGGCAATGTTCGTGTTGATGGTACGGGTCATGGTCTCGTTGATCGAGCGGTCGATCAGCTCGCGCAGCGGCATCTTGCGGTAAAGCCGCAGGTTTTCGCGCACGCGGTCATAGACCACGACCTTGTCGTTGATGGAGAAGCCCATGATGGTCAGCATCGCCGCCACCGCCGTCAGGTTGAACTGCAACCCGGTCAGCGCGTAGAAGCCGATGGTCTTGGTGACGTCCAGCATCATGGTTACCACAGCACCCACGCCGAACTGCCATTCGAACCGGAAGGTGATGTAGAGCAGCATGAAGAAAGCGGCCAGACCGAGCGCCAGCATGCCGTCGCTGAACAGTTCTGCTGATACTGAGGCACCCACCGCTTCAACGCGCCGAACCTCCGAACCGGGGAAGTTCTGCTCCAGGGCGGCGGTCACGGCCTTGATGGCGGCCTGCTGGTTGCTTTCTGCCCCTTCCTGCCGCTCCATGCGCAGGATCACGTCACGGTCGGTACCAAAGGCCTGCAGGGCCACAGGACCGACATTCACGCCTTCCATCACCTGCCGCATCTTTGGGAAGTCGGTAGCTTCCGCCGTCCGCACCTCCATCACGATGCCACCGGCGAAGTCGATGCCGTAATTCAGGCCCGGCTTGAAGAACATCACCACCGATGCGGTGGACAGGATCACCGACACGGCCAGACCGACGTGACGGCCATTCATGAAGTTGATCTTCATGCCGGCGGTCTTCAGCTTGATGGGACCGAAGACGGGCAGTTCCTTGGAACGGGTGCGCTTGTACCAGATGGCGGTCAGCAGGCGGGCCACGACCGTGGCCGTGAACATCGACGTGATGATGCCCAGCGAAGTGGTGACGGCAAAGCCCTTCACCGAACCCGTGCCGACCACATAGAGCAGGACCATCTTGATCAGGGTGGTCAGGTTGCTGTCCATGATGGTGCCACGGGCCTTGATATAGCCCGTTTCCAGCGCGGACAGGGCCGTCTTGCCCTTGCGCAACTCTTCGCGGATACGCTCATTGATCAGGATGTTGGCGTCCACCGACATGCCGAGCGTCAGCACCACACCCGCAATGCCGGGCAGGGTCAGGGTCGCTTCCAGCATGGCCAGGCACGACAGCGTCAGGAACAGGTTAAACACTAGGGCCGCATTGGCGATCAGGCCAAAGAAGCCATAGGTCAGCCACATATAGGCAAAGACCAGAACAACGCCGACGATACAGGAAATGACGCCGGCCTTGATGCTGTCGGCACCCAGTTCCGGTCCGATGGACCGTTCTTCCACCACTGTCAGCGGGGCGGGAAGGGCACCGGCGCGCAGCAGAACGGCTAGTTCGGTGGCCGTCTGGGCCGTGAAATTGCCGCTGATCTGTCCGCGTCCGCCCAGGATCGGCTCATTGATAACCGGGGCGGAAATGACACGACCGTCCAGCACGATGGCAAAGGGCCGACCGACATTGGCCTTGGTGATGTCGGCAAAGCGGCGGGCGCCGATGCTGTCAAAGCTGAAGGACACGACCCAGCGGCCCGATTGCGGGTCGGCGCTGGGCTGGGCATCGGTCAGGGTGGCACCATCCACCTCGACACGCTTGCGGACCAGGACCTGACCGCCACCGGCACCCCGGTCGCTGTTCTGCAGCCATTCAAAGCCCGGCGGTGCGGATGAACCCGGCGCCACCGTCGCGTCACCCACCAGATGGAAGGTCATCTTGGCGGTCTGACCCAGCAGCCGCTTGATACGGCCCGGATCGGTCACGCCCGGCAGCTGCACCAGCACACGGCTCGCACCCTGGCGGGCCACGATGGGCTCGTTCACGCCCGTCTCGTCGATACGGCGGCGCACGATCTCCAGCGACTGGTCGACGGCCTTGCTGACGCGGTTGGTCAGGGCCTGCTGACCGAAATCAAGTCGCAGGCGACCGGCCTCGGGCACCAGGGTGAAATCGGCGATCTCACCGGGCAGGGAGGCCTGGGTCAGGGGGCGCAGGGCGTCGGTGACGCGGGCCGCATCGCCGGGATCGGCCAGCCGCACGACCAGACCGCTGCCTTCCACGCCGACACCGGCAACGCGCAGATCGGCGGTGCGCAGCAGGCCTCGCACTTCGTCCACGGCATTTTCCAGCCGCTCGCGCTTTACGGCTTCGGCATCGACCTCCAGCAGCAGATAGGAACCGCCCTGAAGGTCAAGGCCCAGGTTGAAATGGCGCATGGGCAGCCAGGAGGGCATGTTGTGCGGGCCCACCAGACTGGGGATGGCCAGCGCACTGCCCAGGAAGCAGATCACCAGAATGGCGATGGTCTGCAGACGGGAGAATTTAAGCATGGGATTTATCCGATCATCGGCGGCGGCCCATTGGCCGCGCCCTGGTGATCACGGGAATTGGTGAAAGCGCAGGCGTTAATGGCCCGCTGGTGGCCCGCGCGGCTGGCCGGGCGTGCTGATTGCCTTGCGGGGCAGGGGGGCGGACGCGCCCTTTTCCGCCGGCATGCCGGTCTGGATAGAGGCTGGAAGCCCATTGCCGCCCGGTAGAGCGGCCAGCCCGGCACCGCCGCCGGTCAGGGCCTTGCCATCGATGCGCAGGGCAATCTGGATCAGGGCGGGCTGTGCCGGTGTGGTCAGGCGCTGGTCACATGTCCCCGAAACCGGGCATTCGCCAGCAATGCGCCCGATCCCGGCGCGTGCCACCGCATCGCCGCCACCCATGGCGCCGACCAGCAGCACAAAGGCCGCCAGCAGCAGTAAACGCCATCGGGAGAGGGAAAGACGCAACGGGGCCACCATCCAATTCATTAAGCATGGAGCAATACGCCGCTGCCCCGCCGCTGGCAAGCGGGATGCCGGATTTCCCGCCCGAACAGGCCCGGCCCGCCGCCCCAAATTCTGAAACTGGTTTGCGATAGACAAGGCGGAAAAATCCGTGGCCCTGGCAATTAATCCTGTTGCCTTCTGTCATGACACCGGTTACCTAATGAAAGCGCGACCATCCCGGTTTTTCGCGCCCCTAAGGTGTTTTCGATGTCCAAGCCTTTGGCCCTGCATGATGACCGCCTGTTCCCCGCTGAGCCCGGCACGCGCGCCATCGCGCGGCGGCTGTATCAGTTGGTGAAGGATTTGCCGATCATCAGCCCGCACGGGCATACGGACCCGTCCTGGTTTGCGGGCAATGCCAATTTCGGCAACCCAACGGAATTGCTGCTGGCGCCCGACCATTATGTCTACCGCATGCTCTACAGCCAGGGCATCGCGATGGGCGATGTGGGCGTGGGCGACCGGTCCGGCCCGTCCAAGGCTGATCCGCGCGCGGCGTGGCATATTTTCGCGTCGAACTTCCACCTGTTCCGCGCCACGCCCAGCTGGCTGTGGCTGAATTTCGTGTTCACCAAGGTGTTCGGCATCGATGTCGCTCTGTCGGCTGACACCGCTGACCATTACTATGACACCATCGATGAAGCGCTGAAGACCGACGCATTCCGCCCCCGCGCCCTGTTCGAACGGTTCAACATCGAACTGATCGCGACCACAGAGGGGCCGACCGACACGCTGGACCATCATCACAAGGTGCTGGAAAGCGGTTGGAAGGGCGGGCGGGTCATTTCCGCTTATCGCCCCGATGCGGTGATTGATCCCGAACATGAACAATTCCCCACCGCCATGCGCGCCTTTGCCGAGGTGACGGGCGAGGATGTCTATAGCTGGAAGGGCTATCTGAACGCGCATCGCAAGCGCCGTCAGGATTTCATGAAGGTCGGCACGACCAGCAGTGACCATGGTCACATCACGGCCAACACCGCCAACCTGTCGCCCGCCGACGCCGAAAAGCTGTTCCAGAAGGTGTTGAAGGGCGATGTCACGGCGGCGGATGCGGAGACGTTCCGGGGCCAGATGCTGACCGAAATGGCGGGCATGAGCATTGAGGATGGTCTGGTGATGCAGATCCATCCCGGCGCCTTCCGTAACCATAATGGCCAGGTGTTCGAACGGTTCGGGCGCGACAAGGGTGCCGACGTTCCGTCGCGCACTGACTATATCCGCGCGTTGAAGCCGTTGCTGGACCGCTATGGCAATGACACGCGCCTGTCGATCATCCTGTTCACCCTGGATGAGACGACCTATGCGCGTGAGTTGGCGCCGCTGGCCGGCCATTACCCGACCCTGAAGCTGGGCCCCGCCTGGTGGTTCCACGACAGCCCGGAAGGCATGATGCGCTTCCGTGAGCAGGTGACGGAGACGGCGGGCTTCTACAACACG
>JAEMSB010000078.1:0-1230 GCA_016463045.1 Niveispirillum sp. | reverse complement strand
ACACGGTCGGTTTCAACGATGATACCCGCGCCTTCCTGTCCATTCCGGCCCGCCACGATGTGGCGCGGCGTGTGGATTGCGCCTTCCTGGCGCGCATGGTGGCCGAGCATCGCATGGATGAGGATGAAGCAGCCCTGGTGGCTGTCGATTTGTCATACAACTTGCCCAAGAAAGCCTATAAACTGTGATCAGCGCAGTCGGTGCCAACATGATCGGCATTCCAGACTGACACGTAAAAATCGGGGAGTTCCAATATGTTCGCTAAGACCTATCACGCCACCCACCCGGTCATGATGCAGGGTGCCAGCAATAATGATCTGCGGGATCGTTATCTGATGACCGGCCTGTTCGTGGCCGATCAGGTGGTGCTGAACTATAGCCATAATGAGCGCTTTGTTGTCGGCGGCGCCACGCCGGTGGCCGGCAGCGTTGTGCTGCCGCACCAGACCGAGCCGGCATCCGCCGCCGGTCACCCGTTCCTGGAACGGCGTGAGCTGGGCATCGTCAATATTGGCGGTGCGGGTTCGGTGACGGTGGATGGCACCGTTTATGAGCTGGGCAACAAGGACGGCCTGTATGTCGGCATGGGCGCGAAGGATGTGACCTTCGCATCGGTCGATGGCGCGGCTCCGGCCAAGTTCTATCTCGTCTCCACCCCCGCCCATGCCAGCTTCCCCAACAAGAAGATCGGCCTGAAGGACGCGGTGGCGCTGGAACGTGGCGCGCTGGAGACCAGCAATGAGCGCACGATCTATCAGTATATCGTGCCGGCGACGAGCCAGTCGGCGCAGCTGCTGCTGGGCCTGACCATGCTAAAGCCGGGCTCGGTGTGGAACACCATGCCGCCGCACCTGCATGACCGCCGCTCGGAAGTGTATCTGTACTGCGATATCCCCGGTGACAACCGCGTCTTCCACTTCATGGGCGAGCCGGAAGCGGCCCGTCACATCGTGGTGGCCGATGGCGAGGCTGTGATGTCGCCGCCCTGGTCCATCCATATGGGCAGCGGCACCGCCAACTACTCCTTCATCTGGGCCATGGGCGGCGAGAATCTCGATTACACCGACATGAAGGTAATCGATATCTGCCAGCTGCGCTGAGACAGGTCAGGAACGGGAGTATCCCATCATGAGCAATCCCTTCGACCTTTCCGGCAAAGTGGCGCTGGTAACCGGTGCCAATACCGGCATCGGGCAGGGTATCGCGGTGGCGCTGGCCCAGGCCGGGGCC
>JAEMSB010000542.1 GCA_016463045.1 Niveispirillum sp. | reverse complement strand
GGTTATTTACCGTGGATGTACGCACCGGATTCCTGGACAGCATCGTAAATAACCTTGGTTCATGTGTGAAACTTGGGATCAAATATGGCGGTGTGGCTGCGGAATTACCAGGGGTGGTTCCGCACCGCAGATTATCGGTTGTTGCAATGCGGGGTGTAGAATTCCTTAAACCACACCTGCCTCGCGCCGCAGCGCCTCGCGGTGGCGTGCGAACCAGGACAGGCCCAGAAGGGTGAAGCCGCTGGGCACCCGGTTCTCATCCATCAGGGCAATCGCCTGATCGGCGGGGACCAGATGGACGCGGATATCCTCCACCTCCTCCTCCACCCCATGGATGCCGCCAATGCCAGTGCTGTCCACAAGGCCCGCGAAAATCTCCACGATCTCTGTACAACCGCCGGGGCTGGGCAGCATGGAATAGACGAGGCGCACATTTCTGGGCGTGCAGCCTGCCTCTTCCTGGGCCTCTCGCACGGCGACGTCGCAGGGCTCCTCGCCTTCCTTCACCATGCCGGCCACGAATTCCAGCATCCAGGGATTAACCCCGGCGGCAAAGGCGCCCACCCGGAATTGTTCCACCATGACCAGAAGATCGGCTTTCGGATCGTACAGTACGATGGCAACGGCATAGCTACGGTAGCAGACATCCCGTTCAATCATCGGCGTCATGCCGCCCGCGAACCGTTCATGACGCAGCTTCATGACGGAGAAATCCATGAACCCCCGGTGCCGGAAGTCATTTTCCGTCATCTCCACGCTCATGGGGCTGTCCTGACCGGGCAGGGGCGGGTGGATGGGAAGGTAAGTCATGAAGCATCCATCGGTTGGCAAATTACTTGCGCCGGCCCATGACCCCGGTCCAGCTTAGGGGCCGTACAGGTTAACTTGGGCAAAAGCAGACGGGGGCCACGATGGCGCGCGTGACGCAGGATTTCAACTTCGCCGGTTCGACCGGGGCCACGCTTTCGGGGCGGATCGACCTGCCGGACGGGCATCCGGTGGCCACCGCGATCTTTGCCCACTGCTTTACCTGCAACAAGGATTACCACGCCTCGGGCCGAATCAGCCGGGGGCTGGCCGAACGCGGCTGGGCCGTTCTGCGCTTTGATTTCACAGGCCTGGGGGCCAGCGGTGGGGCGTTTGACGAGACGAATTTCTCCACCAATGTCGCCGACCTTCTGTCCGCCGCTGCTGCGCTGACGGTGGAGATATCGGCCCCGCGCCTGCTGATCGGACACAGCCTGGGTGGAACGGCGGTGATGCGCGCGGCGCAGGACCTGCCATCGGTGGGGGCTGTCGTCACCGTCAATTCACCGTCCGGTCCGCACACCCTGCTGGCCAAGATCGCGGGCCGCGATGCGGAGATGCAGCGCGACGGGCGGGTGCAATTGAATGTCGGCGACCGGGAAATGCCGATCACGGCGGATTTCGTGGCCGATGTCGCGCGCCATGACATGGCATCGGTCATCGGCGGTCTGGGCCGCCCGCTGCTGGTCCTGCATGATCCGAAGGACCCCGTGGTGCCGCTGGCGGAGGCGGACCGCATCATCGCGCTGGCCCAGCATCCGAAAAGCTTCGTGGCGCTGGATGGGGCCGGGCATCTGGTGGCCGATCAGCGCAATACGGGCTTTGTGGCCGGGCTGGTCGATGGCTGGGCCCGCCGCGCCCTGCGCCTGGACGCCGCCAATGCGCCCAAGCCGGTGGGGGCGGAACATGAAGGCCCCGTGACCGTCGCGGAGACGGGGGAGAGCACCTTCCACAATCTGGTGACGGCGGCGGGCATCCGCTTCACCGCGGATGAGCCGACGCATGTGGGCGGTACGGGCCTTGGCCCCAACCCTTATGAGTTGCTGCAGGCAGCACTGGGTGCCTGCACCTCCATGACGATCCGCATGTATGCCAACCGCAAGAACCTGCCCCTGACCCGCGTCTCTGTGGTCGTCAGTCATGAAAAGCGCGACCCGCAGGAGGGGGAGGTGACGGAGAATGCGGGCGGCAAGGTCGATCATTTCACCCGTACCATCACGCTGGAAGGCAAGCTGGACGAGGCACAGCGCCAGCGCCTGCTGGAAATCGCCGGCAATTGCCCCGTGCACCGCACCCTGCGCAGCCGGGCCAGCATTGACAGTCTGCTGGCCTGAAAGCCGTGGCCATCTCCCTTTGCAATCCCTCCGGCGCAGCATAGGATATGGGTCTGTTACCGAGGGGGAGTGGCCGATCTTGCGTCGCGGCGATAATTGCTACAGTTGCCGGTTCTGGGTGGGGCACGGGGTGCGTGAACGCGGACCGAAGGGCACATGCCGCCGCTATCCGCCCGTCGTGACGGACCGCTATCCATCGGGCGCCATGCCGACTACCA
This sequence comes from Niveispirillum sp., assembly GCA_016463045.1. Lineage (GTDB taxonomy): Bacteria > Pseudomonadota > Alphaproteobacteria > Azospirillales > Azospirillaceae > Niveispirillum. The sequence continues at coordinate 824 of JAEMSB010000542.1, read as the reverse complement.
ATTTCACCGATTGGTGCGGGGAATGGCAGCGCAATGCCGGGGTGCGGGAGGCACCTGAAGCGGAAATGCCCGGTAATTCCACGTTGTATGAAGATATGTGACGTGTAGAGGCATCAAAACACACAATTGTCTGTGTAACTGCCGGCCTATGAAACTGGACATAGGCCGCTGTTTACCCGTTGCGCGAACGTTCAGGTTGGTGCGTACTTAATGCCATCCAGGTTGCAGTGGCAGCCGCTTTCATATGGATGGAACGTGGATCCGCGTGGTTCGGGCATACGGACAGGGAAAAAGGGGCGGTTGGCTCTCGGGCTTTCCGTGCTGACATGCCTGATGTCTGCTGTTGCCGTGCACGCCCAACAGGCCCGTAAGCCCGAACCGCCGCTGCTGCTGCTGACGGAGCCCAATCCGCCCGTCAATTTTACTGATCCCCTGACCGGGCAGATCATCGGCCTTGCCGCCGACAAGGTCCGCCTGATCATGCAGGAAACGGGATTGGCGCATGAGATGCGCATCATGCCCTGGCCGGAGGCGCAGGCCATGGTCGACAGCACACCCAATGCCTGCATCTTTCTGATGAACCTCACCGATGAACGGCGGCCCAATTATCAATGGGTGGTGCCATTGATGGAGGGGGGCTGGGCTCTCTTCGCGCCGCTGGGCTTTCAACGGCGGATCAATGGTCCGTCGGACCTGTCCGGTCTGCGCATCGCGGTGCAGGGGGGCGCGGCGGTGGAAAAGCATCTGATCGAGCTGACCCGCGACGTGCCCAACGTTACCCTTGTCGCACAGGAGGGGGCTGCTGAAATCGGCAGCATTTTCAA
>JAEMSB010000077.1 GCA_016463045.1 Niveispirillum sp. | reverse complement strand
AGAGGGAGGGGCCCAAGCCGGAAGGCTTGGGAGGGTGAGGGAATAACTTCTCCAGCTCTGGAAGGCCCCTGACATGCCCGTCCTTCCCACCAATATCGACCCGCGCAGCCCGGCCTTCGCCGAGAATGCCGCCTCCATGAAGGCGCAAGTGGATGACCTGCGCGCCACCATCGGGCGGATCAGCCTGGGGGGCGGGGACAAGGCCATGGCCAAGCATCTGGCCCGTGGCAAGCTGTCCCCCCGCGATCGTGTACGCACCCTGCTGGACCCCGGCACCCCGTTCCTGGAATTCAGCCAGTTGGCCGCCTATCAGGTCTATGCCGATGATGTGCCGGCGGCCGGCATCATCACCGGTATCGGTCGGGTCAATGGTCAGGAATGTGTGGTGGTCGCCAATGACGCCACGGTCAAGGGTGGCACCTACTATCCGCTGACCGTGAAGAAGCATCTGCGCGCACAAGATATCGCGCGGGAGAACAATCTGCCCTGCGTCTATCTGGTCGATAGCGGCGGGGCCAACCTGCCCAACCAGGACGAGGTTTTCCCCGACCGCGACCATTTCGGCCGCATTTTCTACAACCCGGCCAACATGAGCGCCCAGGGCATTGCGCAGATCGCCGTGGTCATGGGCAGTTGTACGGCCGGCGGCGCCTACGTGCCCGCCATGAGCGACGAAACCATCATCGTCAAGAACCAGGGCACCATCTTCCTGGGCGGCCCGCCGCTGGTGAAGGCGGCGACGGGGGAGGTGGTGTCGGCAGAGGATCTGGGCGGCGGTGACGTCCATACCCGCATCTCCGGCGTGGCCGACCATCTGGCCACCGATGACGGCCATGCCCTGGGCATCGCGCGCCGCATCGTCGGCAACCTGAACCGGGTGAAGAACCCGGAGGTTGATATCAAGCCGGTGCGCGAGCCGCTGTACAGCGCCGACGACCTTTACGGCATCATCCCGACCGACACGCGCAAGCCCTATGACGTGCGGGAGATCATCGCCCGCATCGTCGATGGCTCCGAACTGGACGAGTTCAAGGCCAATTACGGTACGACGCTGGTCTGCGGCTTTGCCCGCCTGTGGGGCATGCCGGTCGGCATCATCGCCAATAACGGCATCCTGTTCAGTGAAAGCGCCGTCAAGGGCGCACATTTCATCGAACTGTGCTGCCAGCGCAAAATCCCGCTGCTGTTCTTGCAGAACATCACGGGCTTTATGGTGGGCCGCAAATATGAGAATGCCGGCATCGCCAAGGATGGGGCCAAGCTGGTGACGGCGGTGGCCTGCGCCAATGTGCCCAAGATCACCCTGATCATCGGCGGCAGCTTCGGTGCCGGGAATTACGGCATGTGTGGCCGTGCCTACAGCCCGCGCTTCCTTTACATGTGGCCCAATGCGCGCATCTCCGTCATGGGCGGGGAGCAGGCGGCAACCGTGCTGGCTACCATCCGCCGCGACGGGTTTGAGGCCGCCGGCAAGGACTGGAGCGCGGAGGATGAGGCTGCCTTCAAGGCCCCGATCCGCGACCAGTATGAGAAACAGGGCCATCCCTACTACGCCTCTGCCCGCCTCTGGGATGATGGTGTCATCGACCCGGCGGACACGCGGTCGGTGCTGGGCCTGTCGCTGTCGGCGGCGCTGAACGCGCCGATCCCGCCGGCGAAATTCGGCGTGTTCCGGATGTGATGGGGGCTGCGATGATCCTGGCCGATATCGACACGCGCGGGGTGGCGACCGTCACCCTGAACCGTCCGGAAATCCACAATGCCTTCAACGATGAAGTCATTGCGGAATTGACCCACATTTTCCGCGATCTGGGCGCGAACCCGGTTGTGCGCATCGTGGTGCTGCGCGGGGCGGGGAAAAGCTTTTCCGCCGGTGGCGACCTGAACTGGATGCGCCGTATGGCCGGCTATAGCCGGGAGGAGAACCTGACCGATGCCATCGGTCTGGCCACCATGCTGCGCACCCTGAACGAGTTGCCGAAACCGACCATCGCCGTCATCCATGGCCATTGCTTTGCCGGTGCCGTGGGGCTGGTTGCGGCTTGCGATATCGCAATCGCCTCCGATCCGGTGCAGTTCGCCCTGACCGAGGTGCGGCTGGGCCTGATCCCCGCCACCATCGGCCCCTATGTCGTGGCCGCCATGGGCGCTCGCGCCTGCCGCCGCTATTTCCTGACCGCAGAGCGGTTCGGGGTGGCGGAGGCGCATCGGTTGGGTCTGGTGCATGAGGTGGTGGGTCAGGATGATCTGGACGCCGCCGCCGAACGCCATATCGACAATCTGCTGCTGGCCGGGCCGATCGCGCTGGGCGCGGCGAAGGATTTGATCCGCGCCGTCGATGGCCCGGTCACCGACGCCATGGTTGCCGACACTGCCGCCCGCATCGCCGATGCACGGTCGGGTGAGGAAGGCCGCGAGGGCCTGTCTGCCTTCTTTGACAAGCGCAAGCCGGGATGGGTGAAATGAGCCGGATTTCGAAAGTCCTGATCGCCAACCGTGGCGAGATCGCTGCCCGCGTTATGCGTACCGCCCGCCGCCTGGGCCTGGGCACTGTCGCCGTCTATTCCGATGCCGATGCCAAGGCCCTGCACGTGGCCAGCGCCGATCAGGCGGTGCATATCGGCCCGGCCCCTGCGCGCGAAAGCTATCTGGTCATCGACCGCATCATCGCGGCGGCCAAGGCGACGGGGGCCGATGCCATCCACCCTGGCTATGGTTTTCTGTCGGAGAATGCCGGCTTTGCCGATGCCGTGGCCGCTGCCGGCCTGATCTTCATCGGCCCCCCGGCCAGCGCCATCCGCGCCATGGGCGGCAAGTCAGAAGCCAAGGCCCTGATGGAAAAGGCCGGCGTACCGCTGGTGCCGGGTTATCATGGCGAGGATCAGGACGATGCCCTGCTGGCCGCCGAAGCAACCCGCATCGGCTTCCCTGTCCTGATCAAGGCATCCGCCGGCGGCGGCGGCAAGGGCATGAAGGTAGCCGGCAGTGCCGAGGAGTTTCCGGCGGCACTCGCCTCGGCCAAGCGTGAGGCGAAGGCCAGCTTTGGCGATGACCGCGTCCTGATCGAGAAATATCTGGCCCGTCCGCGCCATGTGGAAATCCAGGTCTTCGCCGACAGCCACGGCAACTGCGTCTATCTGTTCGAACGTGACTGCTCCATCCAGCGCCGCCACCAGAAGGTGGTGGAGGAGGCCCCGGCCCCCGGCATGGACCCCGCCATTCGCGCCCGCATGGGCGAGGCCGCCGTGGCGGCGGCGAAGGCCATTGGCTATGTCGGTGCCGGTACGGTGGAATTCCTGCTGGATACCGACGGCTCCTTCTACTTCATGGAGATGAACACCCGTTTGCAGGTGGAACATCCCGTGACGGAGAAGATCACGGGCCAGGATCTGGTCGAATGGCAGTTGCGGGTGGCGGCGGGCGAACCCCTGCCGCTGACGCAGGATCAACTGACCATCAACGGCCACGCCATCGAGGTCCGGCTTTATGCCGAGGACCCGGCCAAGGGCTTCCTGCCGCAGACGGGCACGCTGGCGCATCTGCGCTTTCCCGAACAGGGCGATCATGTGCGCGTAGATACGGGCGTGCGGTCGGGCGATGCCATTTCCATCTTCTACGACCCCATGATCGCCAAGCTGATCGTCTGGGACAAGGATCGCGACAGCGCCGTCCGCCGCCTGGAAAAGGCACTGGCCGAGACGGAAGTGGCCGGCCTGAACGCCAATGTCCCCTTCCTGTCCGCCGTGGCGGGGCACCCCGGCTTTCTGGCCGCCGATCTGGATACACGCTTCATTGAGCGGTATGAGGCTGACCTTCTGCCCACGGCCACCGCGCCGGACGCGGCCACCCTGGCCCTGTTCAGCCTGGGCCTGACCCTGTCTCGCCGTTCTGGTGGCAGCGACCCGTGGGATGCCGTGGGCGGTTTCCTGCTGAACCTGCCCGCGACGGAGCGGGTAGAGTGGCAGGAAGCAGGAGAGGACGGGGCCGCGCACAAGGTGGATATCACCTGGACGCGCGGCGGCTTTACCGTCGCCGCCGCTGGTGAAAGCCTGCCTGTCTCCGGCAGCCTGTCCGCCGATGGCACCCTGACGGCCACGCTGGGCGGCACGCGGGTCACGGCGCGCTGGGTCCGCTGGGGTGACCATGTCACCCTGTTTCATGCCGGGACCACGCGCACCCTGTCCTTGGTCGATCCGCATGCCGGCGCCCATGCCGACCATGGCGGCCATGGCCGCCTGACGGCCCCGATGCCGGGAAAGGTCATCGCCATCCTGGTGGAAGAAGGGACCAGTGTCGCCAAGGGCCAGCCCGTGATCGTGCTGGAAGCCATGAAGATGGAACATACGCTGAAGGCCCCTGCCGACGGCAAGGTCACGCATCTGCGCTATCAGGTCGGTGATCAGGTTAGTGAGGGGGTTGAACTTGTCGGGTTTGAGGCGGCCTGACGGTAGGCGAGACATGCACACTTGCATGAAAATGTCATGTGAGTGTGCATTCAACTTCGTTTCCCTTCGGACCAAAGGGGATTAGAGTTGATATCCAAGGCAGGCACGGTGAGGAACCGCCATGTTCTCTCGCAGGAAAATCCTGAGAGGACTGACCGCCGTCGGGACGCTTCCATTGTGGCGTCCGGCGCTCGCCCTTCCTGCGACCTTCCGCATGGTCTATTTCGGGGATTTCGCCCCCTTCTCCCAGGTGGACGATACCGGTCGGGTGCACGGCCTGTTCGTGGAGGCGGCGGAAACGCTCCTGCGCGAAAAGCTGGGCCAAGGGGTGGAGCATCAGGGGTTTCCCTGGGCCCGTGCCCAGGCCATGGTGCGCGGGGGGGAGGCGGATGGCTTCTTGACGGTGCCGACCACCGAACGCTTGTCCTATGTGCTGGCCAGCGCGCGGCCTGTCTTCACCTTTCCCATGTGCATCATCGCCGCCGCCGACAGTCCGCGCCTGACCGAATTGCATCAGGTGCGGCGGCTGGAGGATTTGCGGCCTTTCCGTGTCGGTCACTATATCGGCTCCGGCTGGGCCGATGCCAATCTGCGGCCCCTGGGGCTGGATATCCAATGGGCGGCGGATCTGACGGGCGCCATGCGTCTGGTTGCGAATGGCCGCGTCGATGCGCTGGTCGACAATGCCGTGTCCATGCGGGTACGGCTGGCGGCACCGGAATTCAACGGCAGGCTGGTGGAATTGCCCAATATCCTGGCCACACAGCCCTATCATCTCTGTATCGGTCGCAGTTCGGCCTTTGCCGGCCTGATGCCGCAGGTGAATGCCGTCCTGGCACAGCGCCCGTTGGGCGGCGGTGGGGGCATTGCCAAGGCCACTTGATACCAACCCATCCTTTCAATCCTGATGATTGAGTGATCATGCACGACATCCGCCTTGTCGAAGTGGGCCCGCGCGACGGGCTTCAGAATGAAAAGTCCCTGGTGCCGCTGGCCACCAAGATCGAACTGGTGAACCGGCTATCCGCCACCGGCCTGTCTGTGGTGGAGGCCGGGGCCTTTGTCAGCCCGAAATGGGTGCCGCAGATGGCCGACAGTGCGGATCTGATGCAAGCCATCACCCGCAAGCCCGGCGTCACCTATCCGGTCCTGGTCCCCAATGAGAAGGGGCTGGAAGCAGCCCTTGCCGTTGGTGTGACGGAAGTGGCGGTGTTCGGGGCGGCGTCGGAGGCGTTCAGCCAGAAGAATATTAATTGCAGCATCGCCGAAAGCCTGGACCGCTTCCGCCCTGTCATCGACCGCGCGCGCCTGTCGGGCGTGAAGGTCCGGGGCTATGTCTCCTGCGTCCTGGGTTGTCCCTATGAAGGGGCGGTTGATCCGGGCAAGGTGGCCGAGGTGGCGGCCAGCCTGATGGCCATGGGCTGTTACGAGGTCAGCCTGGGCGATACGATCGGCGTCGGCAACCCGCGTGCTGCCCGCGCCATGCTGAAACGTGTGGCCGAAGAGGTGCCCATGGGCCGCATCGCCCTGCATTTCCATGACACTTATGGCCAGGCCCTGGCCAATATCCTGGCCTGTATCGAACTGGGGGCGCGGGTGTTCGACGGGGCCGTAGCGGGGCTGGGCGGTTGCCCCTATGCCAAGGGCGCGTCGGGCAATGTCGCGACGGAGGATGTGCTGTACATGCTGAACGGCATGGGCCTGTCCACGGGCGTGGACCTGGACGCGCTGGCCGCTATCGGCACTTGGATCAGCGGGGAACTGAACCGTCCCAATGGCAGCAAGGTGGGCCGGGCGCTGGCGGCGAGGGGATGATTTCAGGTTTTCATAAGGTCGTAGGTCGTGGGTGAACGTATGTGAACCCCGACAGTTGGCGGCACCGTCGCGGTCAGCTTGCTACCCCTTCACATAATCCAGCGGCAGTTCGGTCGTGTATTTCAGGCATTCCATGGAAAAGCCGGCGGACACGTCCGACAGGTTGGCGACCTTGATCAGGCGCTTATACAGCGCATCGTAGCCGGCGATGCTGTCCACCATGAACTTCACCAGATAGTCGATGTCGCCCGACATGCGGTGAAGTTCGATCACCTCCGGAATCCGGCTGACCCCTTCGGAGAATTTCTGCAGCCATTCCTCTGAATGGGTGGCGGTACGGATCAGGATGAAGCCGGTCAGGCCGAGGTTCAGCTTTGCCGGGTCCAGCAGGGCCACGCGCTTGCGGATAATCCCCTCATCCTCCAACCGCTTGATCCGCCGCCAAGCCGGCGTCTGCGACACGCCCGCCCGTTCGGCGATCTCGGCGACGGAGCCGGACGCGTCTGATTGCAGGGTGGCCAGGATCTTGCGGTCTATCTGATCCAAAATCTACTCCGCTATGCGCTATGGGTAGAAGAAAATCACAACAATGGCCGCATTATACCACAGAGTTTAGACAAAAATCACCCGATGCTGGTGATACGCTTTCCTTGTTTCCGGCACCTGGAGGAAAGCCATGCTGCACCGCCTGTTCACAGACCATCCGGCCTCTGTCGGTGAAAGCTATCTGGCCCATATGGGGCAGGCCTTTTCCTTCGGCTTCACGATGCTGTTCGCTTCCATCGCCTGCATCCTGCATGGGTTCTTTCCCTTCCTGTTCGTGAAGACGGGTAGCAACACGATCCGCCGCCTGCATGAACGCATGGTCACCCAACGCGACCGCCGCACCATGATGGCGCCTGGGACGCTGGCCCGATGACCTTTGCCCCCTGGACCAGCCAGCAGACGCGCCATCCGCTGGTCCAGCGGGGACGGGATGTGCTGCCGGGATTGCTGCTGGCCGCCATCGTGGCGCTGGCGGCGGCCCATATGTCGGCGTGGCAGGGTGGGCCGGTCATGCTTTACGCCCTGGTCTTCGGCATGGGGCTGAACTTCCTGGCGGCGGATGCCCGCTGCACCCCCGGCATCACCATCGCGACCAAGCCGATCCTGCGCTTGGGCGTGGCCCTGCTGGGGGCCAAGGTGACGCTGGGCGACATGCTGGGCCTGGGTTGGGGTGCTGTGGCGCTGGCCGTGTCCGGCCTGCTGGTGACCCTGACCGGTGGCTATGTCATTGGCCGGATGCTGAAACTACCGCCGGCGCATGCGCTGTTATCTGCCGGTTCTGTGGCCATCTGCGGGGCGTCTGCCGCGCTGGCCATTTCCGCCGCCCTGCCGGCCCGCCATCAGGCGGAAAAGCCCACCTTGCTGGTGGTGGTCGGCGTCACCGCCCTGTCCACCATCGCCATGCTGGCCTATCCACTGCTGGCCCGCCTGCTGGGTCTGGGGGAGGAACAGGCGGGCCTGTTCTTCGGGGCCAGCATCCATGATGTGGCGCAGGTGGTGGGTGCAGGCTACCTGATTTCCGACCATACGGCGGAGGTGGCGGCCATCGTCAAGCTGATGCGGGTGGCCTGTCTGGTGCCGGTGGTCATGGCCGTGGCCTGGATTTTCCGTGACCGCGCGACCGACGGTGCGAAGAAAGCCAGCCTTCCGACCATTCCACTGTTCCTGCTTGGGTTTATGGCACTGGTGGCCGTCAACAGCCTGGGTCTGCTGCCGGCGGCGGTGCTTGGCGTGATGGGTGAGTTGTCGCGCGGCTGTCTGGTCATGGCCGTGGCGGCGCTGGGCATGAAGACCAGCCTGCGCGATATGGCGGCCCTGGGTCCGCGCCCGGTGGCGGCCCTGGTGGGACAGACGGCGCTGCTGGCTGTCTTTGCCCTGGGTTTCATCGCTCTGGCCGGCATGTAAAAAACCCTCCCGTCCGGGGACGGGAGGGGAGGGCCGCCGTCAAAGGGATCGGCGGTGGGAGATGGTTGAAAACAACAGTCGGTGGCAAGGCAAAGGGCCGGAGTTGCTGACTTCCAGCCCTCTTTTTGCTATGCTGTCCACATCAACGGCATAAACGCGTCCAACGCTATTCGGAGCCATCGGCTTTCGGACTGGCGCGCGCCGTGGGTCATGTAACACCCCCTGATTTTATGGTTCACTTGGTTGCACGAAACCGAAATCAGGTCGGAGACGGTCCGTCACTAACTCCGAATTCAGGGGTTGGTCGGGTACGCCCCTTACACCATCGCGCGCATGCGTTCCGCCGTATCGGTGATCGCCTGCTTTGCGACATCCAGAACACCGCAGAAGGATATGAAGCCGTGGAACGTGCCGGGGTAGGTCAGGTGTTCGGCCCGCCCGCCCGCATCGCGCAGCCGCGTGGCATACAAGGCGGCTTCATCATGCAGCGGATCATATCCGCCGGTGATCAGCAGGGCCGGCGGCAAGCCGCGCAGATCGGGTGACAGCAGGGGCGATACCGCCGGCAGGAAGGCCAGACCAGGATCGGTCAGGTAGTTGCCCTTGGCCCAGGCAATGCCGTCCCGCGACAGGAAATATTCGCCATTCCCCTTGGTCTGCCGGGAGGTGAGGCGCGGATCACCATCGACCAGGGTCAGCACGGGATAGAACAGCAACTGGCCCCTGGGTCGCCGTTCCGTCGGGCACAGTAGCTGACAGACGGAGGCGGCCAGGTTGCCGCCGGCACTGTCGCCGCCGATCAGCAGCCGGGCCGGGTCCCCGCCATGATCCCCCATGCGGGACAGCGCCCAGCGTGTGCTGTTCAACGCATCGTCCAACGGGGCGGGAAACGGGCTTTCCGGGGCCAGGCGGTAACCGACACTGGCGATGATGAACCCGCTTTGCGCCGCCAGATGCGACAGCGGGGCATCATAGCAAGGCAGGCCGCCCATGGACCAGCCGCCGCCATGGAAGAACAGCAGCACCGGTGCCGGCCCCCGGACCGTCTGCGGACGGTAGATCCGCAGCGGCAGGGGATGATCGGCCAGGGGCACCCCCTCCATCCGGATGGAGACATCATCCGCCACCAGCCCGCCCAGCTGTGTGAACAGCAGGTCGTAGTCACGCCGGGCGGTCGCCATGTCGATATCATCGATGGCGGTGCCGCCCGCCTGTCGGAAGCTTTCAAGAAGGGTGAGGGACTGCGGGTCCAGCGTCACGATCTGTCCCTCCCCGTCAGTAGCGGTATTTCAGGCCCAGCGACCAGGTACGCGGCGCGCCGTAATAGGCAAGCTGGTAACCCAGGCTGTCTGACAGGTCGAAACCGTGGCTGACATAGCGCTTGTCGGTGATGTTGCGGACGCCGAATGTGCCGGTCCAATGCTCGTCCGCCGTCTGGAAGGCGATTTGAGCATTCAGCAGGGCATAGCCGGACTGGGCCAGCACTTCGCTGCTGCTGACGGTGGGATAGGTCTTGGAGCGGTAGGAGAGGTCACTATCCACGATCACCCGGCCGGCATCGCCAATCTCTCGCTGCCAGTTGGCACCTAAGCGGAAGCTCCATTCCGGGGAATTGACGGGGGTGCGCAGGTGGGCAATGTCGGCCCCGCCCGGCCCCTTATATTCATCATACTGCGCGTCCAGCCAGGCGGCGGTGGCCGACAGGGTCAGGTCCTGCGTGGCCCGCGCCGTCATTTCCAGCTCCAGCCCCTTGGTCGTGGCAGCACCGGCATTGGTGAACAGGGCCGCAAAGCCGCCCGTACTATCGGCGACAAAGCTGGAAAGCTGCAAATCCTTGTAGTCATTGTAGAAGCCGGCCAGATTGAGCGTCATCCGGCGGTCCAGCAGGCTGGATTTCAGGCCGACTTCATAAGACCACATGGTCTCCGGATCATAGGCAACCGCCTGGGCCGGGTTGTTTGACCGGCCATCGAAGCCACCGCTCTTGAACCCGCGCGCCGCACTGGCATAGGCCATGACATCGTCGCTGACCTTGTAATCCAGGCCCAGCTTGGGCGACAGCGATGACCAGTTGTCACCCGTCTTCACATCCGTGATCCGCAGGCCGGTGCCCAGCGGCGGCGGGACGGGAGCAGTGGCCGCGAAGAATTCCTGGATACGGTCGAAGGACTTCTTCTCATAGGTGTAACGAAGGCCGGCGGTCAGGGACAGGGCGTCGGTGACGTGATAGCTGCCCTGACCATAGGCGGCGTAGGAACGGTTGGTCTGATCGTTCAAGGAGTTGGTGACCAAGCTGATGACGGGGCCGGCAAGGCCGCTTTCCGTCTCGTCATGCTCGCGGAAATAATAAAGGCCGAAGACGCCGTCGAACCGGTCACTCTTCACATTGGCCTGGAATTCCTGGCTGAACTGCTTCTGCGCCTCATCCACGAAGACGCCGAAAATGGCGGCACCCGTGGCGTCCAGGTCCAGGTGTGTCTTGTAGTCCATGGTCCGGTAGGCGGTGATGGATTTCAGGCTGACGGTATCATTCGCATCCCAGCCGATATGGGCGGCGACACCGCGCACCGACAGCTTGTTCAGACCGTTGAAATCGGCATCGACCTTGAACGGATCGGCATTGGGCGGGGTGCCGAACACGGCGGTGGCGCGGGCCGGCGTGCGCGAGGTATCGGGCCGGTCGTCGGAACCGTCGGCGGACAGGGACAGGGTCAGCCGGTCATTGGGCGTGGCCGTCAGGCCCAGGCGCCAGGCGAAAGTCTCCTGATCGCCATCATCCTTGCCGCTCACGGAGTTTTTGGCATAGCCGTCACGCGACAGGTAGGCGATGGCCGCACTACCGGCCAGTTTTTCCGGGATCAGGGGACCACGGACCGACGCCTTCACATCGCGGCGGGCATGATCGCCGATGGTGGCCTCCACGTTGGCGGCGGTGCGGTCATTGGGTTGTTTGGAGACGAATTTGACAGCGCCGCCGATGGTGTTGCGGCCATAAAGCGTGCCTTGGGGACCACGCAGCACCTCCACCCGCTCCGTATCGAACACATCCAGGAAGGCACCCTGGGCGCGGCCCAGATAGACATCGTCCAGATAGATGCCGACACCGGGATCGGCAAAGGCCAGGCTGTCGATCTGCCCCACGCCGCGGATATAGACGACGGCGTTGGACGCATCGCCCTCATGCAGGGTCAGGTTGGGCACGGCGGCCTGCAGGTCGCCCAGGTCGGACGCCCCCAGCCGGTCCAGTGCATCCGCCGACAGGGCCGTTACGGCGACGGGTGCATCCTGCAGCCGTTCCGCCGACCGCCGGGCGGTCACCACAATCTCTTCCAGGGCCAGTGTCTCGCCCTGGCCCGTCTCCTGTGCCCAAACGGGCAGCACCGCGATGCCGGTCAGAAGACCCGCCATGTAGGCGGCATTCCACGCGCTTGTCTTGGCCATGTTTCCTGTCCCCATTCACGCGGCGGTCAGATGCCGCCGTTGAGGCCAGCATGGCGCGTGCTGGGGACAGGATATAGCGAAGAGACAGCGGACAAGATTGCCGCAGATTTTGCGGGTATCTGGCGGCGACCTATCCC
>JAEMSB010000541.1 GCA_016463045.1 Niveispirillum sp. | reverse complement strand
CCCTTTGTGTTTGACGGGGTGGTGGATATGGTGGGGGCGCGGCCCGGCCTGTATCTCGATGGCGGCATCATGGATTACCATCTGGATATGGGCTTCACGCCGCCGGGGTTGGTGCTGTACCCGCATTTCTCCCACCGCATCGTGCCGGGTTGGTTCGACAAGACATTGCCCTGGCGCCGTGCGCGGGCCGCCAACCTGTCGCGCATGCTGGTCCTGTGTCCTTCGGTGGAGTTTGCCACGGCCTTGCCGTTCGGCAAGATCCCCGACCGTGGCGATTTCCGCCGCATGGACACCGCCACGCGGCAGAAATACTGGCGCACGGCGGTGGCGGAGACGGACCGGCTGGCCGATTGCTGGCGTGAAGCGGTGGAAAAGGACCGGGTGCCGGACCTGTTGGAACCGCTCATCCCCTGACGCGCCGGACCAGTGTCATCGAACCGGCACTTGACCGCCGGCCCCCGCATCGGCTTCATGCGCGAACCTTACTCCCCTCCAGCCGGAGCCCGCACCCATGGCCGTCTCGCCGCTCGCCCCCGCTTCCTTCCCGTCGCTGCCGCCCATCGCCGGCGTGCGTCTGGCCGGGCACCGCGCCGGCATCCGGTACAAGACGCCGCGCAACGACGTGATGGTCGCGGTGCTGGATGAAGGCTCCAGCGTGGCCGCCGTCCTGACCCGGTCGCTGACGGCATCGGCCCCCATCCATCGCTGCCGCGCCCATCTGGCCGGTGGGGCCGTGCGCGCCCTGGTCGTCAATGCCGGCAATTCCAACGCCTTCACCGGCAAGGCCGGCGAAGCGTTTGTGGACGCCACCATCGACGCCACCGTCGCCCTGCTGGGCTGCAAGGCATCCGAAGTGTTCCCGGCCTCCACCGGCGTCATCGGGCAGCCGATGCCGGCTGACCTGATCGCAAAGTCCTTGCCCGAGGCCTTCACCAAGCTGGTTCCCGCAGAGGGTGAGGCGTGGGAGGTGGCGGCGCGCGCCATCATGACCACCGACACCTTCCCCAAGGGCGCGTCGGCCACGGCCACCATCGACGGCGTGACGGTGACGGTCGCCGGCTTCGCCAAGGGCAGCGGCATGATCGCGCCGGACATGGCGACGATGCTGGCCTATGTCTTCACCGACGCCAATATCGCCCACGCCCCGTTGCAGGCCGTGCTGTCGTCGGCCACTGACCGCAGCTTCAATTCCATCACCGTGGATGGCGATACCTCCACGTCGGACACGCTGGTCCTGTGCGCAACCCGCAAGGCCGGGCATGCCGCCATCGAGGCGAATGACGATCCGCGTCTGGCCGCCTTTGCCAAGGCCGTGGACGCCGTCTGTCTGGACCTGGCACAGCAGATCGTGCGCGATGGTGAGGGGGCAACCAAGTTCGTGGAAATCCGCGTCACCGGTGCCGACAGCGACGCCGCTGCCAAGCGTATTGCCCTGACGGTGGCCAATTCGCCCCTGGTGAAGACCGCCGTGGCCGGTGAGGATGCCAACTGGGGCCGCATTGTGGCCGCCGTGGGCCGGTCGGGCGAACGTGCCGACCGTGACCTGCTGGTCATCTCCGTCGGTGGCGTGCAGATCTGCGCCAACGGGATGGAGGTGCCGGGCTATGACGAGGCACCGGTCGCCGCCCATATGAAGGGCCAGGAAATCCTGATGGAGGTGGATATTGGCCTGGGGACCGGCACCGCGACGGTTTGGACCTGCGACCTGACCCACGGCTATATCGACATTAATGGCAGCTACCGGTCGTGAGCGGCGGCGACACACCCTGCTGGCAGGAACCGGCCCGTAAGGGGCCGGTCCGCACTGTCCTGGTGGCCGCGGTCGCCCTGGTCGATGCCGACGGGCGCGTGCTGCTGGCGCAGCGTCCGCCGGGCAAGTCCATGGCTGGCCTGTGGGAATTTCCCGGCGGCAAGGTCGATGAGGGCGAGACGCCGGAAGCGGCCCTGGTGCGGGAATTGAAAGAGGAACTGGGGATCGACACGGCGGAAAGCTGCCTCGCCCCCATCGCCTTTGCCAGCCACACCTATGAGACGTTCCACCTGCTGATGCCGCTCTATGTGGCGCGCGTCTGGAAGGGGACGCCTACGCCCCTGGAGGGGCAGCAGTTGGCCTGGGTCAAGCCGGTGCGAATGGCCGATTACCCGATGCCGCCGGCGGATATCCCGCTGATCCCGATCCTACGCGACTTGCTCTAGTCACCGCCGAAGGGTGTGGATCGAGCGGATCAGCAGGGCGATGACCACCAGGGCACCCCCCTGGTGGGCGGAACCCAGGGCCACCGGCACGGCAAGCAGCAGGGTGGTGATACCCAGCACCACCTGTCCGCCAATACCCAGCGACAGCCACAGGGCCGCCCGCTTCGCCACCTCCGGCAAATCGGCCCGCTGTCCCACCCGCCAGGCATAGGACAGGACAGCGACGGCGGTGGCGATGGCCAGCCAGCGGTGTGTGAACTGCACCATGGCGGTGTTTTCCAGGAAGTTCAGCCACGCCGGCGACAGGTTCCAGACCTCCGGCGGGGCAAATTCCCCATTCATCAGCGGCCAGGTATTATAGGCGAAGCCGGCATCCAGCCCCGCCACGAACGCCCCCCAGACGACCGTGATGGACACCAGCACCATGGCCGCCCAGCCATGGCGGCGCAAGTCCGCACGGTCAGGCCGGTGGGCGGCACCGGGATGGCGCAGGCCCAGGCCCGCCTGGATCAGCAAGGCGTAGAGGATCAGCGCCATCGACAGATGCATGGCCAGCCGGTAATGGCTGACATCGGTGCGCACCGACAGGCCCGATTGCACCATGAACCAGCCGATGAAGCCCTGCAGCCCGCCCAGCAGGAACAGGCCCACCAGCTTGGGCAGCATGGGCCTTGTCACCATGCCCTTCACCGCGAACCAGACCAGCGGCACCGCGAAGACCACGCCAATCAGACGGCCCCACAGGCGGTGGAACCATTCCCAGAAGAAGATCTGCTTGAACTCATCCAGGCTCATGCCCCGGTTCAGGACCTGATATTCGGGGATCTGCTTGTATTTCTCGAACTCCACCAGCCACTGTGCCTCATTCAGGGGCGGCAGGGTGCCCGTAATGGGCTTCCATTCGGTGATGGACAGGCCGCTTTCCGTCAGGCGGGTGATGGCGCCGATGATGGCCATGACAAAGACCATGCCGGCACAGGCCAGCAGCCAGTTGGC
>JAEMSB010000540.1 GCA_016463045.1 Niveispirillum sp. | reverse complement strand
TCCTGGGACAGGGCGGCGGCGGCATCCTTTGCGGCGCTGGCGTCGAAAGGGCGACCGATCAGGGCGGCCTCTGCGGTTGTGGCGCGTTTGGGCGTGCCGGCCATGCCGCCGAAGGCCAGCCGGGCCTCCGTCACAATGCCGTCCGACAGGGTCAGGCCGAAACCGGCCATGATGGCGGAAATATCCTGATCAAAGCGTTTGGAGATTTTGTAGCAGGCGAACAGGCGGTTGGCGCTGGGTTCGGGCACGCGGATGGCGGCCACGAATTCGCCCGGCTGCAAGGCGGTCTTGCGATAGGAAAGGAAGAAATCTTCCAACGGCATTTCGCGTGTCACGGCACCGCGCCGCAGGACCAGGGTGGCACCCAGGGCGATCAGGGCCGGCATGCTGTCACCAATGGGGGAGCCATTGGCGATGTTGCCGCCCAGGGTGGCGGAATTGCGCACCTGTTCAGAGCCATAGCGGCGGAACAGGTCGCCCAGGTCGGGGTAGAGCGGGGCCAGAATCTCTGCCGCGTCGGTCACGGTGGCGGTGGCGCCGATGGTGATCTGGCCGTTGGCCTGGGTGATAGCGGCCAGATCGCGGATGCCGCCAATATGGATGATGGTGCC
Source organism: Niveispirillum sp. (assembly GCA_016463045.1). Lineage (GTDB taxonomy): Bacteria > Pseudomonadota > Alphaproteobacteria > Azospirillales > Azospirillaceae > Niveispirillum. The sequence goes on along the minus strand of JAEMSB010000540.1, from coordinate 2,582 downwards.
CAGGTCGCGCATCTGCTTGGTCACCCACAGGCCGACATCGGTGCCGCCCGCCACGATGGTGGCGTCCGGGTGGGCCAGCAACAGGTCGGCCAATTGATCCGACGTCGCGGGGGCGAAGGCCGTGCCACCGGCATGGGACAAGGTTTCGCTGCGCCCGATGCTGCGCAGCAAGGCCAGGGTTTCTGTCATCTGGGCGGTATAAGCATCGGGTGCGCGGCCCATGGCGCGGGCGGCATCCACGATGGGGCGATAGCCGGTGCAGCGGCAGAGATTGCCGGCCAGGGCGGCGTCGATGCGGGTCCGGTCGGGTTCGGCCTCGGTGTGGTAAAGCGCGAACAGGGACATCACGAAGCCGGGGGTGCAGAATCCGCACTGGCTGCCATGATGGTCGACCATGGCCTGCTGGATGGGGTGGAGCGTGCCGTCGGGGCCGGCCAAGTCCTCCACCGTCACCAGCTCCTTGCCGTCCAGGGCCGTGACGAACAGGATGCAGGCATTGACGGCGCGGTACTGAATGCTTTCCGCCTCCGCCATGCCCAGCACGCCGACCCGCGTGCCCAGCACGATGGTGCAGGCGCCGCAATCCCCCTCGTTACAGCCTTCCTTGGTCCCGCGCCGCCCCCGATCCTCGCGCAGGTAATCCAGCACGGTGCGGGTGGGCGGGATGTCGGACAGGGTCACCACCTGTCCCCGGTGCACGAAGCGGACGCAATCGGCCATGGTCTACCAGTTCGTTCCAAAAGAAAGCATGGCAGAACAGGAAACGCCCCCTGTCAAGTCGCTTTACAGAACAATGATGCGGTGCAACATTTTGTTCTGGGGCGGAACGTCGCCCTTGAAACAAACGAACATGAACAGGGATTTCCGCGCATGACCCATCCCAGCAACCGGTCCTTCGGTTCCATCGCAGCCCATGTCAGCCAGGATCGGCTGGCGCAAAGGCTGGCTGACATGGCGAAGATCGGGGCGACTGAGAAGGGGGGCGTCAATCGACAAGCGCTAAGCCGGGAGGATGGACTGGCCCGCGCCCTGCTGACAAGCTGGGCCAATGCGCGGGGGTTTGCGGTGTCCACGGATGGCATCGGCAACCTGTATGTGCGGCGCGAGGGCAGCGACCCGACCCTGCCGCCCGTGATGACGGGCAGCCACCTGGACAGCCAGCCCACGGGTGGCCGCTATGACGGCGTCTATGGCGTGCTGGCGGGGTTTGAGGTGCTGGAGGCGCTGGAGGATGCGGGTGCGGTGACCCGGCATCCGGTCGAGGTGGTGGCCTGGACCAATGAGGAAGGGTCGCGCTTCCAGCCCTATTGCATGGGATCGGCCCTGTTTGCGGGCAAGATGGATCTGGAGATGGTGCTGTCCTGCACCGATGCGAAGGGGGTGAGCGTGCGCGACGCCCTGGCCGAGACGCTGTCGCTGGCGCCTGCCATGCCGGTGCGGGATTTCGGGTCGCCGGCCGCCGCCTATGTCGAGGCGCATATCGAGCAGGGACCGCGCCTGGAGGCCGAAGGCAAGACCATCGGCGTGGTGCAGGGCATCCAGGGTAGCCGCTGGTTCCAGGTGGAGGTGACGGGGCAGGAGGCGCATGCCGGTACTACCCCCCACGGTGCCCGCAAGGACGCGTTCCAGACGGCGCTGAAAATGGTCAATGCCCTGAACGAATTGATGCATGACCCGGACGATATCATCCGCTGCACCTTTGGCCGGTTCGAGGTCCTGCCCGGATCGCCCAACACGGTACCGGGCAAGGTGATTTTCACCATCGATTTCCGCCATCCCGACGCCGAATTGGTGAGGGAACGCGGGGACAAGGTGGCCCCGTTGCTCCATTCCCTTGCTGCCCCGTGCGCGGTGGTGGTGAAGGAGACCAGCACGACGGCGCCGGTGGATTTCGATCCCGCCGTTGTGGATGCGGTGCGCGAGGCGGCTTTGGGTTTGGGCTATGCCAACCGCGACATGCCGTCAGGCGCCAATCATGATGCCAAGTTCATGGCGCCCCGGTGCCCCACGGGCATGATCTTCATCCCTTGCAAGGATGGGATCAGCCATAATGAGGTGGAATATGCCAGCCCCGAACATTGCCATGCGGGGGCGGCGGTGCTGGCGGAAACCCTGGCGCGGTTGGCGGGGTGAGGGGGCGTAGGTCGCATAAGGGCCGATGGCCCGCATGCGACGCCCGGAAAATCCATCTCAATGTCGCATGCGCTGTCGCTTATGCGACCTACGACTCTACAAAATCTCAGGTTTCCATGACCCATCCCGTCCTGTCTATCCTGTCCGACCTGATCGCCATCCCGTCCACCTTTCCGCCCGGTGACACGGCCGCCATCTGTGCCTATGCCGCCGAGCGGTTGGAAAAGGTGGGGTATCAAGTGCAGGTGCTGTATCGCGACCGGCCACAGATCGCGAATGTGGTAGCGGAGTGGGCGGGGGCGGCGCCCGGCCCAACCCTGATGTTCAATGCCCATGCCGACACGGTGGGCATTGGCGAGCGCGCCATGTGGGAGACGGAACCGTTGGTCGCCACCCTGATCGAGGGGCGTGTGCATGGGCTGGGGGCCGGCAATTGCAAAGGGTCGATG
>JAEMSB010000076.1:1694-11797 GCA_016463045.1 Niveispirillum sp. | reverse complement strand
ATCGCCGCCATGGCTTAACCCTGCTTCGGCAGGGTGACGTCGGGCGGGCGCAGATAGAAGGGATCGGCGATGCGGGCCGCAATGCCGGCCCCATCCTGCATCGCCGCGATGCGGGCGGTGGCCAGCGCCTCTGCGGCACCCGCCGTCTCGCGGATCACCACGGCACCGTTCCAGATCCCCAGCGCCTGTGCCGTGCGCGCGGCTGCATCGCCCACGATTAGCAGCGGACCCGCCGGCAGGTGGGCAGCGGCATAGGCGGGCAGGTCGGCGGGCAGCACATCCGCCGGCTCAGCCAACGGCGTCAGGTCGGCGGTGAAGGGCTGCAGGAACAGGTCATCGCGCCGGCTTTCAATGGCGGCCAGCAGCGTGTGGCCGGCGCGGATATCGCCATCCAGGCCGTGCACCGCCGCCTCCAGCGTCGTCACGCCCACAAGCGGGCAGTTGGCGGCCAGGGCAAAGCCGCGCGCGGCGGCAAGACCCACGCGCAGGCCTGTAAAGGTGCCGGGCCCCACCGTCACGCCGATGCGCGACAGGTCGGCAAAACCGATGCCCGCCTCCGCCATGGTCTCCTGCACCATGGGCACCAGCTTTTCGGCGAGGCCGCGCTGCATCATCTCCGCCCGCACCGCCAGCGTGCGGCCCGATGCGGCATCCCACAGGGCGACGGCGCAGGCGCTGGTCGCCGTATCCAGGCCAAGCGTGATCATGAACGCATTTCCATCCGCAATAAGCTTCGTTATCCAGAGGGGCTTCCGCCATCACAAGGGTGAACCATGCGGTTCGTCACCATTGCCCCGCCGGTCTTCGATGTCGACCTCGATCTTCGCTATGCCACGGCGGATAATCTGACGGGAAGGCCGATCTTCGCGCGGCCGCTCTGCCTGCTGCATCCCGATGCGGCGGCGGCGCTGGCACGGGCCATCCGGCTGGCGGCGGCACAGGGGCTGCGGCTGCATGTCTTTGACGGCTATCGCCCGCCGGCGGCGCAATGGGCGCTGTGGAACGTACTACCCGACCCGACCTTCATCGCCGATCCGCGCGTCGGGTCCAGCCATGGGCGCGGTGTCGCCATCGACCTGACTCTGGCACAGGCGGATGGCACGATGTTGGAGATGGGCACGGATTTTGACGATATGCGCCCCATCGCCTGGCATGCCGATACCCGCATCAGCGTGGAGGCGCAGCGTAACCGCGCCCTGCTGCTGGGTATCATGGCGGCGGCGGGGTGGCAGCACTATGCCTTTGAATGGTGGCACTATCAGTTGCCGGATGCGGCCTCTTACCCGTTGGTGGAGGATGGGGTGCTGGGCCCTTCGCTGATGGCTTCGGGGAAATCGTCGCCGGGGTAAAAGGCGCGGGTGAAATACAGGCCGTCTGCAGGGGCCGTCTGTCCCGCCGCCGAGCGATTACGGGCCTCCAGCACTGCCTGCACATCATCGGCGGTCCAGCGCCCTTCGCCCACCATCTTCAAGGTGCCGACCATGTTGCGCACCTGATGGTGCAGGAAGGATCGGGCGCGGGCCACGATGTGGATTTCCTCACCCACCCGCGTCGCCGACAATTCCGCCAGGGTCTTCACGGGGCTTGCCGCCTGACACAGGGAGGCCCGGAAACTGCTGAAATCATGCCGGCCGATCAGGCGCTGGGCCGCCGCATGCATGGCGTTGGCATCCAGCGGATGGGACACCAGCCAGGACCGCCCGGCATCCAGCGCCAGCGGTGCGCGCCGGTTGGTGATGCGGTACAGATAGGCGCGCCCGATGCAGGTGAAGCGGGCATGGAAATCACCCTCCATCGCCTCTGCCTTCAACACCGCGATGGGGTTGGGCTTCAGGTGATAGTTCAGGGCGTCGCGGACCTTCTCCGCACTGACCGGCTTTTCCAGGTCAAAGCTGGCTACCATGCCGGTGGCATGCACGCCGCTGTCGGTGCGGCCCGCCGCGTGAACCGTCACAGTCTCCTGGCTGAATCGGCGCACGGCCTCTTCCAGGCAGCTTTGGACAGAGGGGCCATGGTCCTGTCGCTGCCAGCCCAGAAAGGGGCTGCCATTGAACTCGACGGTGATTTTCCAGCGCTGGGCCATGGGGCGGGTGACTTTCAACAGGGGCGGCACAGCGATGCCGCCCGCAGGCCCGCCCGTCAACATTGAACATAATTCATTTGACGTGGCGGCCATCACACCTGTGTCATGGTGCATATGTTAGCGTCCGGCCAGCAGCAATGCCGGAAAGGCAATTGGAAGAGGGGGGCTGGGAAATGGCCAAGTATGATTGGATCGGCGAGGCCTTGGTGAATTCCATCACCCAAGTGCTGGTGCCGACCTTTGTGGATTTGATGGCCGACCTGGGGCGCGAGGCGGTGGATGCCGTGCGCGGACTGGACCTGCAACCGATCCCCGGCACGATCTTCGCCGACAAAATTTCAGGTACTGCCGGCAACGACCTGTTCTTTACGGGGGCTGGTGCCGATACGATCCGGGCTGGGGCCGGGACTGATGTGATCGTGGCCGGCAAGGGCGATGACGTCATTGATGGCGGTGCGGGTTCCGACGTGATGTCGGGCGGCAGCGGCAATGACCGTTTCGTCTTCACCAGTGCCGCCCTGGTGGCCGGGGATCAGGATCTGCTGGTCGATGCCAAGGTTGGGGAGAGGCTGGATTTTGATGCGGCGTCCGAATCGCTGCTGCGCATTGACGGGGTTGCCCTGTCGGCCCTGACGGCGACCACCGCCGTCCCGACCTTCCTGCAGGCAGGTGTAACCAATGTCGCGCAGATCGACGGCCATCTGGTCATCGACCTGAACAATGATGGCCGTTATGACGCCACCAGCGATTACAAGATCATCATCCCCGACGGGTTGAGCCTGCGTTACGACGCGGGTGCCGACTGGTTCGTGATCGGCTGAAGGCCCAGCCGGACGGTCAGGCCCCTGGCCCCGCCCAGCGTGAAATCGTGGCCCAGCCGGTGGGCGATATGGTGGCAGAGCGTCAGGCCCAGCCCCAATCCCCGCCGGGTCGGCCCTGGCCGTTCCAACTGCCCGCCCGGTTCCAGAACCAGTGCGTGTTGATCCGCCGGGATACCCTCCCCATCATCGGCCACCAGCAGGGTGGGGCCACCGGCACGGCGCACGCCCACCAGTATGCGGGTGCCGGTGGCCCCATGGGTGATGGCATTGTCGATCAGGGCGCGCAGCAGCCGGTCCAGCATGACGGGATCAGTTTCCACCACCAGACTGGATTGGACCAGGCGGATGGGGCGTCCGGCTTGGGCCGCCCGTTCCGCCAGTTCGCCCGTGACACGGGTCAAGAGCGGTCCCAGCGGCACCTGTTCCCTGCGCAACTTGGCACTGCCGCTGGCCAATGATGCCAGGGTCAGAACCTGATCCATCTGCGCCGCCCCAACCTCCAGCGCTTCTTCCAGCCGGTTGGCCAATTCCGCCTGCTTGGGGTCGACCAGCTTCATCTGCAAAAGGTTAAGGAACAGGCGCATGGCCTGAAACGGCTGCCGCAGGTCATGGCCAACGGCGGCGAGAAGACGGATCGGGTCGATCGGGGTGGGGCTGGTCATGCTCTGCTACTGTCCTGGAAAACCGGCCCGACTGTGGCCGGCTTTCGCCCCAGCGTCCAGCATGGACCCGCCCACCCCGGAAAGGGTCACACGAAGGCGGCGGGCGTGGCGGCGGCGGCCCGGTATTCTTCCTTCATGCGGGCCACCAGTTCGGCGACGGGCGGGGCATCATGGATGGTGCCGATGCCTTGCCCTGCGGACCAGATATCTTTCCATGCCTTCTTCTTGGACCAATCCTCGATGGACAGGTTGGGATCGGCCTGACCGCCGGAAATGGCCTTCACGTCGATGCCGTTGGCGGCGACACTGGGCGCCAGATAATTGCCGGGGATACCGCTGAACATCGGGGTGTAGACGATGTCGGCGCCCGTATGGTCGATGATCATCTGCTTATAGGCATCAGGCGCATTGCCCTCTGCGGTCGCGATGAAGCGGGTGCCGATATAGGCGAAGTCGGCGCCCAGCACCTCTGCCGCCCGCACCTGCGCGCCCGACGACATGGCGCCGGCCAGCACGATGGTGCCGCTGAAGAATTCCCGCACCTCCGACAAGAGCGCAAAGGGCGACATGGTGCCGGCATGCCCCCCCGCGCCGGCGGCGACCAGGATCAGCCCATCCACCCCCGCCTCGACCGCCTTTCTGGCGTGGCGGATATTGGTGACATCGTGGAAGACCAGCCCGCCATAGGAATGCACCGCCTCCACAATGCCCACGGGCGCTCCAACCGAGGTGATGATCAGCGGCACCTTATGCTTGACCATCAGTTCCACATCGCCCTGCAACCGGGTGTTGGAGCGATGGACGATCAGGTTCACGCCGAACGGGGCCACCGGCTTGTCCGGGTTGTCAGCAGCATGCGCGGCCAGTTCGCCCGTGATCCTGGTCAGCCATTCATCCAGCATTTCCGGCTGGCGCGCATTCAGGCTGGGGAAGGTGCCGACAATGCCGGCCTTGCATTCAGCCAGCACTAGTTCGGGATAGGAGACGATGAACATGGGCGACGCGATGACGGGCAGCGACAGCTTTCCCTGGAACTGGCTGGGCATGGGCATCTTCGGTCATTCCTCTCCGGCGGCGCTTGGGGCGCGATTGCTTGATTGATGGGGTGGTTTTAGCACGCTCGTTCGTAGGTCGCCAGAACCCCGGTCATGGGCGCATGGCGGCCCCACCGGTGGGCGGCGTTGCGCGCCGCACCGGTGGCGTTGCATTCTCCGCCGCGACTTGAAATCCAAGGGCCGGTGCCATGCAGGACTTCCTTTCCATCCATCCCGAAGTGTCGGCGGCGTTAAAGGCCGGCAAGGCCGTTGTGGCGCTGGAATCGACCGTGATCAGCCATGGTCTGCCCTATCCCGCCAATGTGGAGACGGCCAAGGCCCTGGAAGCCGCCATCCGCGCCGAAGGGGCGGTGCCTGCCACCATCGCGGTTCTGGATGGCCGTATCCGTGTCGGTCTGGATGCAGAGGATATTGAGCGTCTGGCCCAACCAGGCGTGCGCAAGGTCAGCCGCCGTGATCTGCCCGTGGCCCTTGCCCAGGGTGCGGACGGCGCCACGACCGTGGCCGCCACCATGATCGGTGCGGCGCTGGCCGGCATCGCCGTCTTCGCCACGGGCGGCATCGGCGGCGTGCATCGCGGGGTGGAGACCACCCTTGATATCTCCGCCGATCTGGAAGAACTGGCCGCGACCGATGTGGCCGTGGTCTGTGCGGGGGCGAAGGCCATCCTGGACCTGCCGCGCACGCTTGAATATCTGGAAACCAAGGGCGTGCCGGTCATCGGCTTTGGCACGGACCGTTTCCCTGCCTTCTACACCGCCTCCCTGCCGCTGCCCGTCGATGGCCGTTGTGATTCGGCGGATGAGGCGGCCCGTGTCCTGCGCGCCAAATGGCAACTGGGCCTGGGCGGCGGCGTCGTCATCGGCGTGCCCATCCCCGATGACGCGGCGCTGGATGCCGAAGCGGTAGAAGCTGCCATCGCCCAGGCCGTGGGCGAGGCCGAGGCGCAGGGCGTGCGTGGCAAGGCGCTGACACCCTTTCTGCTGAAGCGTATGGAAGAACTGACGGGCGGGGCCAGCCTGGCCGCCAACCGCGCCCTGCTGCTGAACAACGCCAAGGTGGGCGCGCGCATCGCCGTCGCCTATGCCGCGCAGAAGACCGAATTCGCCCTGCCCAAGAAGGTGGTCACTGCCAAGCGTCCGCCGGGCTACTGAACCTGTCCAGAACAGCGGAAGGGCAGGGTTGCAGCCATAATCCCTGTCCCCCGTTGACTCCCAACCCCTTCACCACTATAGAACGCGCTTCGTTTTAGACGTCAGCAGTTCCAAGACCGGAGTAAGTACCGTGAAGCGTCCTTTTCAGCCGTCCAAGATCGTGCGCGCCCGCCGTCATGGTTTCCGCGCCCGCATGGCCACCGTCGCCGGCCGCAACATCATCAATAAGCGCCGCGCCCAGGGCCGCAAGAAGCTGAGCGCCTAAGGTTACCGGCATGGCGCCTCCCAAATCCAAGGTGGGGCGCCTGACCAGACGGCCGGAGTTCCTGGCCGTCGCGGGCGCCCGTCGCAAATGGGCCACGCCGGGTCTGGTTCTTCAGGCCCGCGCCCATGATGAGCGGCAGCACCCCAACCCCGGCGAACCGCCGGTGCGGATCGGTCTGACGGCCAGCAAGAAGGTGGGGGGTGCGGTTGAACGCAACCGCGCCCGTCGTCGTCTGCGCGCTGCCCTGGCCGAGGTGCTGGCCCCCAATGCCACCCCTGGGCACGATTTCGTGCTGGTGGCGCGGGCGGAAACGGTGCGCCGGCCCTATGCCGACCTGAAGGCCGACCTGACCCAGGCTTTGAAAAAGCTGAGGTTGTGGAAGGGCAAGCGGGAAGCGGCACAGGCCGAATCGGTCCTGGCGAAGGATGAAAACGCATGAGCCCGGCGGCCTGGCTGCTCCGGGCTTTTGTGTTTTTCTACCGCTGGATTATTCGGCCGATGATGGGTCCGCCCCGTTGCAGGTATCACCCCTCATGCTCACATTACGCGCTGGAGGCACTAGCGGCGCATGGGGCATTGCGGGGCGGCTGGCTGACCCTGCGGCGCTTGGCGCGCTGTCATCCCTGGGGTGGTGAAGGGTATGACCCGGTACCACCCCGGCATCCGGGGCACGCCCGGAACGAGAAATGTTGCGGCGGGCATTGATCGCCCGCCGTTTTCATGTGACCAACCGGGCGCGATCCCGGTATGTAACCGGCCATTGAATTCGGAACCTGGACCAAGCACCCATGACGGATCAGAAGAACCTTGTCCTGACCATCGTGATCTCCATCGCGATCCTGTTCGGGTTCCATTACTTCTATGAGCGTCCGCGCCAGATGGCGGCACAGGCTGAGGCACAGCGCCAGCAGGCGCTGCAGGCCGAACTGGCCCCGCCGACCGTGCCGGGTACCGCACCGGGCATCGCCGGTGACGGCGCCGTGCCGGCTGTGCGCGACCGCGCCAGCGTGCTGGCCGAAACGGGCCGCGTCGCGATCTCCACCCCCAGCCTGCACGGGTCGATCAACCTGCGCGGCGGTCGCGTGGATGACCTGACGCTGGCCAAGTACAAGACCACCCCGGACAAGAACAGCCCGGAAGTGGTGCTGCTGGCCCCGGTCGGGACCGAGCATCCCTATTACGCCGAATTCGGCTGGGTTGCCGCCAATGCGGGCGATACCGTTGCCCTGCCCAAGGCCGATACGGTCTGGACCGCCAGCGCCAATACGCTGACGCCGGACAGCCCGGTCACCCTGTCCTGGGACAATGGCGCCGGTCTGGTGTTCGAACGCACCTTCGCCATCGACGCCAACTACATGTTCACGGTGACACAGCGTGTGCGCAACGAAACCGGGGCACCGGTAGCGCTGAACCCCTATGGGTTCGTGCAGCGCCGGGGCACGCCGAAGGTGGAAGGCACCTACGTCCTGCATGAAGGACCGCTGGCCATCGTCGACGGCACCCTGAAGGAATATAAGTACGGCGACCTGAAGGAAGACGGGAAGACCATCAACCTATCCTCCACCGGCGGCTGGATCGGTATCACCGACAAATACTGGCTGGTCAGTCTGATCCCCGATCAGGCGCAGACCACCGACATGCGCGTCCTGCACCAGACGGCCGCCACCGACATCTATCAGATCGACTACAAGGCCCCGGCTGTGACGGTGGCCGCCGGTGCCGCCGCCGAGACCACGCACCGCCTGTTCGCGGGCGCCAAGATCGTGGGCCTGTTGAACGAGTACAATGACAAGCTGGGCATCGACAGCCTGGACTATGCCGTTGACTGGGGCTGGTTCTACTTTCTGACCAAGCCGTTCTTCCACGGCCTGGACTGGCTGGGCGTGACCATCGGCAATTTCGGCATCGCCATCCTGGTCTTCACCGTCTTCCTGCGTCTGGCCTTCTTCCCCATCGCGAACAAGCAGTACGAAGCGTTTGCGAAGATGAAGAAGCTTCAGCCCAAGATGGAAGAGCTGAAGAAGAAGCACGGCGACAACCGTGAAGCACTCTCCATGGAGATGATGAAGCTCTACAAGGAGGAGAAGGCCAATCCGCTGGCCGGCTGCCTGCCCATCCTGCTTCAGATTCCTGTGTTCTTCGCGCTGTACAAGGTCCTGTACGTCACCATCGAAATGCGCCATGCGCCCTTCTATGGCTGGATTCATGACCTGTCCGCCGCCGATCCGACGACCCTGTTTAACCTGTTCGGCCTGATCCCCTGGGATCCGCCCAGCATGCTGCATATCGGCATCTGGCCGCTGCTGATGGGCGCCACCATGTGGCTGCAGCAGAAGATGAATCCGGCCAACCCGGACCCGGTGCAGCAGAAGGTCATGATGCTGCTGCCCTTCATCTTCACCTACATGATGGCCAGCTTCCCCGCCGGTCTGGTGATCTACTGGACCTGGTCCAACCTGCTGTCCATCGCCCAGCAATGGTTCATAATGCGCCGCATGGGTGTGAAGCCGACGTGATGCGTTCCCTCAGGCGCCGGGCGGCGGCATCCGCCGCCTTGGGCGTACGCGGGCGATAGGTTGGGGTAGGGTTTCATGAAACGTCTCCGGCCATGGCTTGGAGGCGTTTCATCTTTTAACACCAACGGCGTATGCCGTTGGAGGCCGGCGACTGCCGGCCCGGCGCACGTGCGCCGTGAGCCAAGCCGCCGGATGGCGGCGCCCGGCGCTTGAGGGCGCAAGTGAAGATCTAAGGAGTTTCCGCCATGGCCAAGCCGCTGACCATCACCCCTTCCCTGATCGGTGATCTGACCGAGATGGAGATCGAGGCCGGGCGTCTGCTGTTCGCCAAGGAGTGCGACTTCTTCTGGGGCGCCGAGGCGGCGACCACGCTACCCGAGGCCGTGCTGCCCGAAATCTGCTTTGCGGGCCGGTCAAACGTGGGCAAGTCGTCGCTGGTCAACGCCCTGACGGGGCGCAAGACCCTGGCCCGCACCAGCCAGACGCCGGGCCGTACCCAGCAGCTGAACTTCTTCAATCTGGGCAACCGGCTGGTCATGGTGGACATGCCCGGCTATGGCTATGCCCAGGTGTCGAAAGAACGCTCCGCCGCCTGGGTCGATTTCATCAAATCCTATCTGCGGGGCCGCGTGACCCTGAAGCGCGCGCTGGTCCTGGTCGATGCCCGCCACGGGCTGAAACCGCATGATGTCGACATGATGAAGATGATGGACCAGACGGCGGTCGGGTATCAGATCGTGCTGACCAAGGCCGACACGTTGAAGCCCGGCGCCATTGACAAGATCCGGGCGCAGGTGGCGGTGGCCCTGAAGACCCATGGCGCCGCCCATCCGGAGGTGCTGGCCACCTCGGCGGAAACCGGCCTGGGCATCCCCGAGCTGCGCGGCTTCCTGACCCGCATGGCGGAGCCGGTGCCGGCGCAGTGAAAGGGGGCTGCCAGGGCCCGTGGACCATCCGGTGAACGGGGGGACGGTCCGCGCAGGCCCTGGCAGACAGGACCGGGCATTGCAGGAAGGGGGATGCCCGGCCCCGGTGACAGGGGCACAGCAAGCGGCTTGCCAAGCCCGGAGACCCAGCAATCCCGCCCAATCCATATTCGCCTACATCACCGGGTTGTTCAGAACCGGACAGCAACTGTCCGGCAGCGGACATCATCCACGCGGCAGGGACAGCACGGCCCGCAGGCCCCCGCCCGCCGCCTGATCCAGGGTCAGGTCGCCGCCATAAAGCCGGGCCAGATCATCGACGATGGCCAAGCCCAGGCCGCTACCGGGTACGGCCTCGTCCAGCCGTACACCGCGCGCCAGGACGGCGGCGCGTTCGGCTGCCGGGATGCCCGGCCCGTCATCCTCGATAATCATCCGCAGCTTTTCCGCCCCGTCCGTCGCGACGGACAGGGTGACGTGGCCCCGGCACCATTTGGCGGCATTATCCAGCAGGTTGCCGGCCATTTCGGCCAGATCCTGCGCTTCTCCCCGGAAGGACAGGGTTTCATCCCCGCTCAGCGCCACCTCGATATCCCGGTCGGGATGCAAGCGCGCGATGGT
>JAEMSB010000076.1:0-1684 GCA_016463045.1 Niveispirillum sp. | reverse complement strand
ATGGTGCGGGCCAGCGGGCGCAGGGTGGGGATGACGGGCGTGCGCAGGCCCGCACCCTTGGCCATGGCGGCGGCGCGGGCGCGGGTCAGGTGGCGGTCGATCTGCCGGCGCATGCGCTCGGCCTCTGCCTGGATCAGGGCCGATTCGGCGGGGTCGGACAGGGTGCTGGCGGAGTTGGCGATGATGGTCAGTGGGGTCTTCAGGGCGTGGGCCAGATTGCCGGCCTGGGTCCGGGCGCGCTCCACCATCTCCGCATTGTCGGACAGCAGCTGGTTCAGGTCGTCGGCCAGCGGCTGCACCTCCGACGGGAAGGCGCCGACCAGCCTTGTGGACCGGCCCGCCCGCAGGTCGGCCAGCGCCCGGCGCAGCCGGTCCAGCGGCACCAGACCCAGCCGTACCTGCACCAGCGCCGCGCCCAGCAGGCCCAGGGCCAGGATGCCCAGCGACAGGGCCAGCACCTCTGCAAAGCGGCGTGTGGCGGCGGTCAAGTCGGCGGTGGTGGCGGCCACCGACACCTCCACCGGGCTTTCCTTGTCGGGCAGGCGCACCCGGCGCGACCAGACCAGCAGCGCCTCCCCATCCGGACCTGTGGCGGTGCGGCGGTGCAGGGCGCCATCGTCGGGCACGGTCCCGTCGGGGCGCAATTGCTGGTCCCACAGCGAGCGGGAACGCAGGGCCACGCCCTGATCATCCGCCACTTGCCAGTAGAGGCCCGACAAGGGCCGCTGGAAGCGCGGGTCGGACAGGTCGCGCGATGCCTCCACCCGGCCGCCGGCACCGGGGCGTAGGGTCACCGTCAGTTCATCCAGGTGCAGTTCGGCATGGCGGGCCAGTTCGGCTTCCGCATGGTTGCGGAAAATATCGGTCAGCAGCCAGCCGGCGACCGCCAGCGCCAGGGTCACCCAGACAAAGGCCAGTGCCAGCAGGCGAAGCCCCAGCGAGCCGCGCCGCATCAGACGGCTTCCATGCGATAGCCCTGGCCGCGCTCGGTATGGATCACGGGCGCCCCTAGCTTTCGCCGCAGCCTGCCGATGAACACCTCGATCGTGTTACTGTCGCGGTCGAAATCCTGGGCATAGATATGTTCGGTCAATTCGGTGCGCGACAGAATGCGGCCCTGATGGTGCATCATGTAGGACAGGACCCGCTGTTCATGGGCCGTCAGATTGACGGGGTTGCCCGACACGGTGACGCGGCCCGTGCGCGTATCCAGGCTGACGGGGCCGCAGGTCAGCGCCGGTGATGCCTGTCCGCCAGCCCGGCGGATCAGGGCGCGCAGCCTTGCCAGCAATTCCTCCATGCGGAAGGGCTTGGCCAGATAGTCATCGGCGCCAGCATCCATGCCCTCCACCTTTTCCTGCCAGGTGCCGCGTGCCGTCAGGATCAGGACGGGCATGACCCGATCCGCCGCCCGCCAGCCGCGCAGCACCGACAGGCCGTCGCGGCCCGGCAGGCCCAGGTCCAGCACGACCGCGTCATAGGGTTCCGTCTCGCCCATGAACGCGGCCTCCACCCCGTCGGGCGCGGGGTCGGCGACATAGCCGGCCTCGTTCAAGGCCTGGATCAATTGTCGCCGCAGGTTGGCGTCATCCTCTGCCACCAGGATGCGCATTACTTCTTCTCCTTCAGCAGGTCCTTGCCGGCGGCCTTGGCCTTCAGCAGCTTGCCATCGGCGGCATCGTAC
>JAEMSB010000075.1:3000-11797 GCA_016463045.1 Niveispirillum sp. | reverse complement strand
AGCCGCAGCGGCGCATCTCCTCATGCAGCAGGCCGACGGCGTTATATTCGGCATCGTCAGACCGGAAGGAGTTGGAACAGACCAGCTCCGCGAAGAAATCCGTCTGGTGCGCGTCCGTTTTCTGAACGGGGCGCATCTCATGCAGGATGACGGGGATGCCGGCCTGGGCGATCTGCCATGCAGCTTCGCTGCCAGCCATGCCGGCGCCGATGACGTGGATGGGGTTCTTCTGGGTCATGGGCCGTGATGTCGCGCGCCACGGCCCCGCCGTCAAGCCCCCAGCGTGCATGTACGCCCGGACATGCGCACCGGCGTGGGTTCAGGGTCGGGTTCCGGCGCGGGTGGCGGCTCGGGCGGGCCGCCCGGCTGCGGCGTCGGCAGTTCGTCCGGCGGGGGCACTTCGGTCTGGTCGGGCGGGGTGGAGCCGGGAAGTGGTGGCACGATGCCCATGGGCCGCGTCCTCTCTTGTGACGGTTGCTATCAACCAACCCCGGCGCGGGGTGAATTGTTCCCCCGACATGGTGGCACTGGACATTTCCGATATCGGATGTATCGTGCGCGGCGTTTCAAGATATCGGATTCTCGTCCCAAAATGACTGCTGTCGCCCTTCAGGCCGAAACCCTTCCCCACCGTATCCAGCGCCATGTGCGTGACCTGTTTCGGCTGGCCGTGCCGGTTATCATCGCGCGGGCCGGGATCATCGTCATGGCCCTGACCGACACGCTGATCGTGGGGCGGTACAGCGCGCAGGAACTGGCCTATCTGGGCATGGGGCATACGCCTGTCGCGGTCATGATGGGCGTGATGGTCGGCTTGCTGCTGGGCACGGTCGTGGTCACGGCACAGGCCGTGGGGCGCGGGGAGGAGGGGACGGTCGGCACCGTCTGGCGCCGGTCGCTGCCCTATGCGCTGCTGGTCGGGTCCGCCGTGTTCGGCATCTGCCTGTTCGGGGAACAGTTCCTGTTGCTGACGGGGCAGGAGCCGGATCTGGCGCGCGGGGCTGGCCATGTCATGGCCGTCATGGCCTTCGGCATGCCGCCGGCGGCGCTGTATCTGGCCTGCTCGCTGTGGCTGGAAGGGTTGAAACGGCCCTTGCCGGGCATGGTGGCCATGCTGATCAGCAATGTGCTGAATGTCCTGCTGGTCTGGATGTTCGTCTGGGGTCATTTCGGGCTGCCGGCCCTGGGCGCCATCGGGGCCGCCTGGTCGACCACGGCACTGCGCTGGCTCTGCGCCTTCGGCATGATCGCTTATATCTGGTGGCACCCGAAGCGCCAGGAATGGGGCGTGCGCGGTGGGTTCAAGGGATGGTGGGCCGGCGGGCGCGAACAGCGGCGTATCGGCTATGCCGCCGGCCTGTCCAACGGGCTGGAAGGCTCGGCCTTCGGTGGGCTGGGCCTGTTCGCGGGCTGGCTGGGGGCGGTGGGTGTTGCTGCCTATGCCATCGGGTTGAACCTGATCGCGCTGCCCTTCATGTGCGCGCTGGGCTTGGCGTCGGCAACCTCCGTGCGGGTGGGCAATGCCTATGGCGCTGGCGACCGAACCGAAACCACCGTGGCGGGCTGGACCGGCCTGGGCGTGACCAGCGCTATCCTGGCCCTGGTCGGCGTCATCTTCCTGCTGTTTCCCGGCTGGATCGCGGGGCAGTTCACGCAGGATGCCGCCGTGCTGGCCCTGACGGCGCCGGTGGTGGCCTTCTCTGCTTGGCTGCTGGTGGCTGATGGCGGGCAGGTGGTGATGGCACAGGCCCTGCGCGGGCGCAGCGACACCTGGGTTCCGACGGCACTGCACTTTATCAGCTATTACGCCATCATGATGCCGGTCGGCTGGTTCCTGGCCTTTCCGCTGGGGCGCGGTGTGCTGGGCCTTTTCGAAGGGATTTTCATCGCCAGCATCGTGTCGGTCGGGTTCCTGATGGCGCGGTTCTGGTGGCTGTCGCGACGGGACGCGCGGACGGCGGCGGGCTGATTTCCCCTTTCGTTGTTCGCACCCGCGAATGGTGCTACAAGGGGTGCCCGATGGCTGGTATCCCCGGCCCTCTGGTTTTGTAGACCCGTAATGACGAGTTCCGCTCGGTGACTTCCACGCCCGCTCTGCCGTCCGATATCACGCCCATCACCATCGAAGATGAGATGCGGCGATCCTATCTCGATTACGCGATGAGCGTGATCGTGAGCCGAGCCCTGCCGGATGTGCGCGACGGGTTGAAGCCCGTGCATCGCCGCATCCTGTTCGCCATGAAGGAAGGCGGATACGACAGCACCAAGCCGTACAAGAAGTCGGCGCGTATCGTCGGTGACGTGATGGGTAAATACCATCCGCACGGCGACAGCGCGATTTACGACGCCATGGTCCGTATGGCGCAGGATTTCTCCATGCGCCTGCCCCTGATCGACGGTCAGGGCAATTATGGGTCCATGGATGGCGACGCGGCGGCGGCCATGCGTTACACCGAGGCTCGTCTGGCCAAGGTCGCCGAATTCATGCTGGACGATATCGACAAGGAAACGGTCGATTTCCAGCCGAACTATGACGAATCGGAAGAAGAACCCACGGTCCTTCCGGCCAAGTTCCCCAACCTGCTGGTCAATGGTGCCGGCGGTATCGCGGTCGGCATGGCCACCAATATCCCGCCCCATAATCTGGGCGAGGTGATCGACGCCTGTCTGGCCTATATCGACAATCCCGACATCTCCATCGATGAGCTGATCGAGATCGTTCCGGGTCCGGATTTTCCCACGGGTGCCCTGATCCTGGGCCGGTCGGGCATCCGGTCGGCCTTCCACACCGGCCGTGGCAGCGTGATCATGCGCGCCAAGACGGAGGTGGAGGAGATCCGCAAGGACCGCTGGGCCATCGTCGCCACCGAAATCCCGTTCCAGGTGAACAAGGGCAAGCTGCTGGAACGCATTGCCGAATGCGTGAACGAGAAGCTGGTCGAGGGCATCAGCGATGTCCGTGACGAGTCGGACCGTGACGGCGTGCGCGTTGTCGTCGAACTGAAGCGCGACGCCGTTCCCGACGTCGTCCTGGCGCAGCTGTTCCGTCATACGGCCCTGCAGACCAGCTTTGGCGTCAATACCCTGGCGCTGAATGGCGGTCGGCCGGAGCTGATGGATCTGAAGACCATCATCGCCGCCTTTGTCCGCTTTCGCGAACAGGTGGTGACGCGACGGACCGAGTTCGAGCTGGGCAAGGCCCGCGAACGCGCCCACATCTTGGTCGGTCTGGCCGTTGCGGTCGCCAACCTGGACGAGATGATCGCCCTGATCCGCAGCGCGCCCGATCCGCAGACAGCGCGTGAGCAGATGATGGCCCGCGACTGGCCCGCCGCCGACGTGGCCCCGCTGATCGCGCTGATCGACGAGCCGGGCAGGGGCCTGTCGGAGGCCGGCACCTACCGCGTGTCCGAAGCCCAGGCCCGCGCCATCCTGGACCTGCGTCTGCACCGCCTGACCGGTCTGGAGCGTGACAAGATCGGCGAGGAACTGACCGGCGTCACCGATCAGATCAAGCATTTCCTGGCCATCCTGGCGGAGCGCGGCTTGCTGCTGGACGTGATCCGCAACGAGCTGGGCGAGATGAAGGCCCGCTTCGCCACCCCGCGCCGCACCCAGATCGAGGAATCGGAGTTCGAGTCCGATATCGAAGATCTGATCCAGCGCGAGGACATGGTCGTTATCGTCACCCAGGGCGGCTATATCAAGCGCGTGCCCCTGTCCACCTATCGCGCCCAGGCGCGGGGCGGCAAGGGAAGGTCGGGCATGAGCCTGAAGGCGGAGGACAATGTCTCCGACCTGTTCGTGTCGAACACGCACACGCCCATGCTGTTCTTCACCAGCCGTGGCATCGTGCACAAGCTGAAGGTCTGGCGCCTGCCGCAGGGCACGCCGCAGACGCGCGGCAAGGCTTTGGTCAATCTACTGCCGCTGGAGGAGGGGGAAACCATCTCCACCGTCATGCCGATGCCGGAGGATGAGGGCACCTGGGGCGATCTGGAGATCGTGTTCGCGACCAGCAAGGGCGGTATCCGCCGCAACAAGCTGTCGGACTTCCAGAATATCCGTGCCAACGGCCTGATCGCCATGAAGCTGGAGGAAGAGGGCGAGACCCTGATTTCCGTTCGCACCTGCACCGATCAGGATGATGTGCTGCTGGCCACCCATCTGGGCCGCTGCATCCGCTTCCCCGTGACGGAAGTGCGCGTGTTCAGTGGCCGTACCTCTACCGGTGTGCGTGGCATCAGGCTGGCGAACGGTGATGCGGTGATCGGCATGTCGATCCTGCACCACACCGATTACAGCATGGAAGAACGTGCCGCCTATCTGAAGCAGGCGCGTGAGCTGCGCCGGGCCGAGGGTGAGGATACCGACGATACGGTGGATGTGGATGCCGAGCCGGTGGGCGAGGCGACGCTGTCGCCGGAGCAGTTCGCCGAGATGAAGGCGCGCGAGGAGATGATCCTCACCGTGTCCGAACAGGGCTTTGGCAAGCGCACCTCGGCCTACGAATACCGCCTGACGGGTCGTGGCGGCCAGGGCATCTGGAATATGGATATGGGCGACCGTAACAAGGCGATTGCCGCTGTGTTCCCCATCCATGAGACGGATCAGCTGATGATGGTCAGCGATGGTGGGCAGGTCATCCGCATGCCCGTCCACGATATCCGCCTGACGGGCCGCAAGAGCAAGGGCGTCACCCTGTTCCGCCTGTCGGGCGAGGAGAAGGTGGTGTCCGTGGCTCGTCTGGAAGATGACGGTTCCGAAACCAGTGGCGATGCCGTCGAGGCCGCTGCGACCGAGTGATTTCACGACAATCCGCGCGGGCATGGGGAGAGAGCCCCCAACGCCCGCGCGGGTGACCGGAAAAGTGCGCGGGCCATGGACCCGGGCCGACGGTCAGCTAAGAGAGCCTTGAGGGGAAGGGGAAGAGGACCATGGCGGCACCGCGTATCGGCGTCTATCCGGGCACGTTCGACCCGGTAACCAACGGTCATTTCGATATTATCCAGCGCGCCTGCCGTATGGTGGATCATCTGATCGTTGGCGTGGCCAGCAATGCCGGCAAGGGCCCGCTCTACACCACGGACGAACGCGTCGCCCTGGTGGCGGGCGAACTGGCGAACCTGAACCAGCAGGGGTTCAGTGTGGAGGTCCGGCCCTTTGACAAGCTGCTGATGAAATTCGCGGTGGATTGCGGGGCGTCGGTGATCATCCGCGGCCTGCGCGCCGTCTCGGACTTCGAGTATGAGTTCCAGATGGCCGGCATGAATGCCCGCCTGAACCCGGCTGTCGATACTGTCTTCCTGATGGCCTCCGACAAGCACCAGTTCATCTCGTCCCGCTTCGTGAAGGAGATTGGGCGGCTGGGTGGTGACATCAACCAGTTCGTCAGCCCGCGCGTCGCGGCCAGCCTTCAGGCTCGTTTCGATGCCGAAAGGGCGAACAAGCCAGGGTGAAGCCCTGCGAAAAATCAAAGGTGCGGTGCCGCATCGCGCATGTTGACGGACGCCGTCGGCTTGCCTATGGTGCGCGCCACTTCGGGAGCATGATTCCGTAGCTCAGTCGGTAGAGCACGTGACTTTTAATCATGGGGTCGTGGGTTCGAATCCCACCGGAATCACCATCCCCGAAGTGAAATCAATGAGTTGCGAGAAGGCCCGGACATTGTACCGGGCCTTTCGTTTTTCCGATGTTGCCATCATCGCTGGAAAAATCCGTTCCCTGCCCAAAGGATATAAGCGGGCGATTGCGCACCATGCGTGTCGCCTACATACTATGCTGTGTGGAAAGCCATCCACCAGTGACGGCGACGGGCGATTCCGGCGACGGCGGGGTTCCGGTCGTGTTTCCACCTCTCTTGTGCACGGAACACGCCTGTGTTGAGCCCTTGGTACCGTATCCAGGACGATGAAACGATAAGGGCCGCACAATCGGCGGCCTTTGTGCGGCAGTTGCCCATGATCATCCTGGGAAATCTGTTGGGCGCATGGATCGGTGCTGTCGTCCTTTGGCATGATTTCTCGTTTCTGGCGTTGACACCTTTGCTGCTGGGTGTGCCCCTGCTGATGCTGCCGGCCATTCGGGGCCTGTTACGCAGCCGGGGGCGGCGTCCGCCGCGCACGGCATCACGCCGCCGCATCCGCATCATCATCGCCAGTTCAAGCATCATGGGCCTCTATTGGGGCGGCATGATGCTGTTCTACCTGTCCAATGCACCGCTGGAGGCGAAGGCGCTGCTGCTCGGCGGCTGTGCCTTCCTGGCGGTGGGGGCCAACGCCGCCCTGTCGGTGGTGCCGCAGGCCTGCGTCGCCTATGCCGGCCCCATGATGGCGGCTGCCATCGTGTTGAGCATTTCAGACCGCAGCGATCCGATCTGGCTGGGCACATCCCTGCTGATGCTGCTGATGACCATGGGACAGATCCTCTTCCTGCGCGGCAACTGGGAAGGGTTTCGCGCCCTGCGTTGGGGAGAGGAACGGATGGCGGCGGCGCAACGCGTCGCCAATCTGGCCTGGCTGGTCGAGGATGTGGACGGCGGTTGCGAAATCTCCGGCAATCTGCCGCGTCTGATGGGCCTGTCGCATGACGAGGCGCTGTCCACCGAGCGGTTGCCCGCCCTGATCGCCGAACGTCTGGAGGCGGGTGAGCAGGCGGACGCGCTGCGCAGTGCCGACGGTGTCATAAACCGCCTGTGCCGGCTGACCATGCCCGATGGCGGTCACCGCTGGATCCGGGAGGAAAGCGCCCCCGTCCTGGGTGATGCCGGCCGTGTCAGCCAATGGATTCGCACCTTCCAGGATGTCAGCCTGCTGGAGGAGACGCGGGCCACGGCGCGGTCGCGGGAAACGATGCTGGCCACCGTCCTGGACACGGTGGATCAGGGGATTGTGGCCTTTGATGCCGATCTGCGCGTGCTGGCCTTCAATACCCGCTTCATTTCCATGCATGGCCTGCCACCCGGCCTTTGCCGGCAGGGCGTAGGCATGCGCGACCTGATCCGCTGGAAAGCCCTGCGGGAAGAATATGGCCCCGTGGCACCGGACGGTGTCGATGCCCTGATCGATGAAAGGCTGCGCGCCACGGCCAACAACGCGCCACATCATTTCGAACTGACACGGCCTGACGGAACCGTGCTGGACGCCCATGGCAACCCAATGCCGGGCGGTGGCTTCGTCACCTCCTATGCCGATGTTACCCAGGCGCGTCGGCGCGAGGCGGAGCTGCAGCGGCTTGCCGAGGCGCTGGGCGAGGCGAAGCTGGCTGCCGAGGCCGCCAGCCGCGCCAAGTCGGAATTCCTGGCCAATATGAGCCATGAAATCCGCACGCCCATGAACGCCGTGATCGGCATGAGCTATCTGGCGCTGCGCACCGATCTGCCGCCCAAGGCGCGCGAATATCTCACCAAGATCGAAGAGGCCGGCAAATCCCTGCTGGGCATCATCAACAGCGTTCTGGACCTGTCGAAGATCGAGGCTGGGCGCGTCACCATCGAATGCGTAGATTTCCTGCTAGATGAGTTGCTGGACGCCGTTGCCTCGCTGCATGCTGATGAGGCGCGGCGCCACGGTCTGCAATTCATCCTGCGCCGGCCCACGGGGGCGCCGCGTGTTCTGCTGGGCGATCCGCTGCGCCTGACCCAGGTGATCAGCAACCTGATCGCCAACGCCATCAAGTTTACCCATGAGGGCCGTGTCACCGTCACCGCCGCGTTCGAAGCGGAGGAGAATGAGAACCTGCGTCTGTCGGTGCAGGTGGAGGATACTGGCATCGGCATGAGTGCGGAGCAGATGGAACGGCTGTTCATCAGCTTCTCCCAGGCCGACAGTTCCACCACCCGCCGCTATGGCGGTACCGGGCTTGGTCTCGCCATCAGCCGGCAACTGGTGGAGATGATGGGGGGCACCATCGGCGTTGAAAGCGCCGTCGGGCAGGGCAGCCGCTTCCATTTCAGCCTGCCGCTGCGCTGGCGCCCCGTCGCCTCCGGCGATCTGCTGCACAGCGATGTGGACCTGACGGGCAAGCGCGCTCTGCTGGTCGATGACAGCGCGTTGGCCATCGACGTCCTGACCAGCATGCTGGAACAATACGGGCTGGCGGTGGAAGGGGTGCAGACGGTTGAGGAGGCGCTGGAACGTCTGCGCCGCAGCGAGGGGGCGGGGTACGATCTCGTCATCGCCGATTGGCGCATGCCGGGAACGGACGGACTGGATCTGTGCCGTGCCATCATGGCCGCTGCGTCGCCGCCACCTCCCATGCTGATGGTCACCGCCTATGATGTGGACGAGTTGGCCGCCGCCACGGCGGGAACGCCCGTGCGCAACATTCTGGCCAAGCCCGTGACGCCCACGGCCCTGCGTGAGGCGTTGCGTCAGTCCTTCGCACAGGCGCGGGGGCCGGCATCGATCAGCGCCCGGCCCGAGGAAAGGCTGGCCCCGGTTGCTGGTGGCGAAATCCTGCTGGTCGAGGATAACCCGCTGAACCAGCAGGTTGCGTTCGACATGCTGACCCGCTGGGGCATGCATGTCACCCTGGCCGAGGATGGGCGGCAGGCCGCCGACAAGGTGAAGGCCGGTCGGTTCGATCTGGTGCTGATGGATATCCAGATGCCGGTGATGGACGGGTATCAGGCGACCCGCGTGATCCGGGAAGAGGCGCTGGCCGTGCCGGGCAAGCCGCGCCTGCCCATCCTGGCTATGACCGCACATGCGCTGCAAAGCGACCGGCAGAAATGCCGGGAGGCCGGCATGGACGGCCATGTCACCAAGCCCGTGGTGGTGGATGAACTGGTCGAAGC
>JAEMSB010000075.1:0-2990 GCA_016463045.1 Niveispirillum sp. | reverse complement strand
CGCCTGGCAGGAACGCACCCACCTGCTGCAGGACATGGTCGCCCGCGGTGCCGTGCTGTTCGCCGTGGGCAGCGTGGCGGTAGCCCTCGAAAAAAGCTACCCCGAAGCGCTGCTGACCTGGCTGCCGCGCCGCGACGCAGCCGCAGCCGCGGTCTCTACGCCCCTGACCGTCCCACCGCGCCTGATGATCAATTTCCTGCGTGAACTGCCGCCGCTCCTGGATGTGGAGGACGCGCTGAAACGGGCGGATGGTAATCCTGATCTGCTGCTTCGGCTTCTGGATGGATTCGCGCGGCAGCAAGGGGCGGATTTCCTGCATTTGCGTACGGCGATCCAAGCGCGCGATGCGGACACCGTCCTGCCCATCCTGCACACACTGGCCGGTACCGCGGCCAGCATCGGTGCCGCTGACCTGGGTGATCAGGCCCGCGCGGTGGAAGACATGATGCGCTCTGGCGATGATAACTGGGCCACTTCCGTTGAGCCTGTGCTGGACCGGCTGTCGGCCATCCTTGCCCGGCTGGCGCAGCGGCCCGCCCAAACGCCGGAGGTGGATGCGACGAGCACAGCCGCGTTGCCGTCGGTAAAGCCAGAGGCTCCCCATATCTTGGTGGTTGATGATAACGACATGAACCTGACCCTGGTGACCAGCGTGCTGGCCCGCGCCGGGTACCGCGTCAGCCAGGCATTGTCGGGGCAGCAGGCCATCGATGCCGTTGCAGACACGTTGTTCGATGCCGTCCTGATGGATGTGCAGATGCCGGGCATGGATGGGGCCGCCGCAACGCGTCGTATCCGTTCCCTGCCAGGGCCGGGACGGCATGTGCGCATCATCGGCATGACGGCGGCGGAACGGTCGCGGGCCTGGCCGGCACTGGCGGTGGCCGGCATGGATGGCTTCATTGGCAAGCCTTTTACCGCCACCTCCCTGATCGATCAGGTGCGTGCCGAAATGTCATCGCCCCTGATCCGCGAGGAAGAGGATGAGGAAGAGGGCGCCTAACCTCCGGTCAGCGGGTGAGAGAGGCCAGCGGTACCCGCGTCACCTCGATATCTTCCTTGTTCGTGCTGTAGGCCACGTAGAGATAGTCGTTCCAGATCAGGCTTTTAGGATAATGATATCCAGGCCGCTTGAACCGGCCTGGATGCCTTAAAGGCGGCAGATCGCCGGCACCGCGCAGCAGGAACGAGCGGTCGAACACCTGTCCGTCCGCCGACAGGGTCAGGGCCAGTGGAATCCGCGCCTTGTCCTGGCTGACGGCGGTGGCCAGAAATGCGGTGCCGTCCGGCAGGTTGCCGGCGCTCTGCTTGGCCCGCGCATCGGGCATGGCGGTCAGCACAGGTGTCGTCCAGCTTTCGCCCCGGTCGCAGCTTTGCGATGCCAGTTGCCGGAAACTTTCGGCCTGATCGCGGAACACCATGATGGCGCAATCCCCGCGCAGGAACAGGCTGGGTTCCAACTCCCGGCTGACCCGTCCCTCATGCGGCAGATTGTCAAACCGCCCACGGACCCAGCCCGTCACGGCCAGCGGATCATCCGTGTACCAGGGGGCGACGATCATGCCCGGTCGTTGATGAAAGGCGGTGATGATGCGGCCACCGGGAAGGGCGTGGGGGTCCTGCTCAATAATGCCCTCAACGGGCTTTCCATCCTTGCCCATCACACGGCGTGGCGGTGACCAGTTCTGTCCGTCCATGCTGATCCGGTATTCGGCATAACCGCCATCGCCAGACTGAAACCCCGTCGGCCAGACATTGGTGAAGGCGACCAACTGCTTCCCATCGGTCCACCAGCCGCCGTTGGAGCGCATCTCCCCCGGTTTGGTGGCAGGAGGCGACAGGGCGGCGGGCGGGGACCAGGTCTTGCCGCCATCATCGCTGACGCTGTGCGCGATCCAGGTGTCCAGCGTATCTTCGTCCCGCTGCGATGCCTGCCATTGTGCATGCAGCCGTCCCTTGAAGGCGATCAGCACGACACCGTTATGGAACTTATCCCGCGCGTCGGCGCCGGGGGAGAAGATCGTGAAAGTCTCCGTTCCCGGTGCAGGCACCAGCCCCAGATCACCGGGCCGATCATGGTTGAACAGGCCGGTTGCCACCGTATAGGGCGGTGCATCCGCCATAGCCACCGGTGTCATGAGGGCGAGAGCGCTCAACAAGGCAATTCCCGGCAGCAATTTCATGTGTGGTATCCCTGTGTCTGGGCCCCATCGGTGACGCGGCGGCGCAGGTTGCCCACCGTCTGCGGCGATACGCCGACACGCCGGGCGATTTCACGGTCGGGTAGGCTGGCCATGGCGGGATCGGACAGAATGCGCATCACTTCCTCGCGCCGTTCAGAGGCGGTGCGGAAATGGGTGGGTGAACCGATCTCCGTTTCCGGCCCATCCTGTTCCCGACCCGCGCGGTCGATACCGGCCAGATGGCGCAGGTCGGCCAGGATCGCTGCCTCCACCCAACTGCCGCGCCCGCTATGCGCCCGCCAATATTCGGCCCTGGCCAGGGCATCCTGGATCGTTGCGGCGCGAAGCCCATGTTCGACAAGCCGGCGGATCACGATGGCGCGGGCATAGGCGGGCAGGTCCAGATGGCGTGTCGGCTCGATATCCTCGGCGATCACCTGTCCATCCAGTCCCCGGACGGACGCGATTTCGAATCCACGCTTTTCCCAATATTCAAGCTCTGCCAGCGCCCCCGTGACACTGATCGGCAGGGAATAGGCTGTTTCCACGGCCCGGCGGATTTCCGGCGGCATGTGCCGGGGCAGGCTGTCGCTGGTCCAGCCGGACAGGCTGCGTGTCCAGCGCTCATTGGGGGCGTCCTGTGCGACCGACCAGCGGGCGACAGCGGCCCGCAGCAGCTTTTCGCGGGAGCAGGGGGCCATCACGGCGTCGCGCCCGCCATGCCGGTCCAGTACGGCTTGCGCATCAGGCACACCCGCCCGCGCCCGCCGGCCCTTGAAGTCGGGCCGTGGGGTGGCGGTGGCATGG
>JAEMSB010000539.1 GCA_016463045.1 Niveispirillum sp. | reverse complement strand
CTCCCAATGGGCAGAGACGGCCAGGATAGCCTTTGGCCGCTGCACCATGCCGCCCAGCCCCTTCAGGAAGCGGTGGGCGGGGGCTTCGGGTTGCAGGGCCAGCATGGGCGAGCCATGGGAGATGAAGATGGAAGGCAATCGGGCCATCGGGCCACCTGTCTGTCGTGATTGATCGATTGCCCTTCACATGGGCATGGCGGCAGCGGCGGGGAAGCCCGACCTTCGCTGGTGGCGGCGGATGATGCCGTAGGCCAGAAATGCGAAAGGCCGGCTTTGCAGCCGGCCCTTGTCGCTTAACGATTTCACATCCGGGAGGGGATGGTGGGCGCGGGTGGAATCGAACCACCGACCTCTCGCTTATCAGGCGAGTGCTCTAACCCCTGAGCTACGCGCCCCTCTCGTGGAGCGCGGTGATAGAGAGCTGCGGGCCAGGTGTCAAGCGCTTTCGTTCGAAAAAAATCATCGCCGCGTATGTGGTGCCTATCGGATGGCGGAGAGCCTGCGGAAATCCAGGCTCTTGCCCGGTAGCCGCGTTGCCCCTGCCCCGCACTTGGTGGTACCACTGACGGGATAGTTCGCCGGAGGCCGCAAATGCCTTTCCGGCCATGGGTTTCGGCCTATGCGGGCGATATTCGGACCAGGGGCGGTGCAGGTGGCGGGGAAGGGCTGGCGAACGGCATTGTCGGGGGCGGCGCATGCGGACCGTATGCTGATTCTCGCCCTGTTGGCCGGCGTCATGCTGGGGGCCGTCCTGTTATGGTCGCATGCCAGCGAACGTATCCGTGCTTTTGAGACGGCGATGAACAGCCAGATCCGCACCCGCGCCGGTTCGCTGGATATGCAGATGCGGGTGGCGGTAGGCCATCTGGAGGCGCTGCGTCAGCGCGCCGAATTCTTCTATGCCGAATATCCTGCACCCGAGGATGTGCCCGCCAGCAGCCTTCTGATGGCATTCCTGGCCAGCAATCCGCGTGGCGATGCCAGGCAGGGCTATTCCCTGGACCGGCTGCCCCCGCCCTATCTGGTGGATCAGATCGGCAATATAGCGGCCCTGCCGTCCGGCGATATCCCCGCCAATCCTGTCCTGTCCCGCCCGGACGAGGCTGGATGGCGGCAGGAGGCGGCAATGGCCGTGCAGCTTCTACCGCTGATGGCCGTCACGCAGAAGGTGGTGCCGGAGGCGCGGCGGCTGGTCTATGCCTCCCTGTCGGGCATGCTGGCCATCCACCCCTGGGTGGAAAGCCGTCAGGCCGATCTGCTGCCGCAGGTGGGCACGCTTCCCGCTTTTGTGAATGCCGCCCCCGCCGCAAACCCGATGGCCGGGCCTGTCTGGACACTGTCGGGCCGTGAAGGCGATTTCCCCGACAGCGCCATGCTGGCCCTGCCCCTGACCCTACAGGGGCGCTATGCGGGGGCACTGGGCATCGATATCCCTGTTGCCGGCCTGCGTGATGCGCTGGGCGCGGTGCAGCGGGTGGAAAGCATGCTGCTGCTGGTGGATCAGGCGGGCAATGTCATCACCGGCTCCTCCCGCAATCAGGAAAAGCCGCTGCCCCGCAGCATCACCGACATCCTGCCGTCCGGCGCCAGCCTGGAGGCCGGGCCCGATGGCATGATCAGCCACGGCTTCTTCAACAGCCATATTGTGGCGATCCCGTTAAAGCAGGCGCCCTGGCGCGTTGTCTATGTCGCCCCCCCTGGTGCCTCCCTGCTGCCGATCCTCATGGATGTACTGATCTCTGTCGCAGGTTTCGTGGCGGCGGTTCTGGTGGTGGTGTTCGTGGCGCGGCGTCTGATGCTGCGGGCGCTGGCCGTGCGCGACACGGCAGCCGTGGCGGAACGTGAGGCGCGGGCGGAAGCGGAACGCGCCCTGGCCGATCTGCGCGCCGCCCATGATGAACTGGACTTCCTGAACCGGGAGAAGACACGCTTCTTCTCCCTGATCTCCCACGATCTGCGCGGGCCGTTCAATTCTATGCTGGGCATGACCCAGGAACTGGCTGATCACGCGCCAAAGATGAAGCCGGAAGAGGTGGCGGATTTCGCCCGCACCGTCCATGAAATGGCGCGCAAGGTATTCGAACTGCTGGAGAACCTGCTGCAATGGTCGCGGGTGCAGATGTCGGGCACGCCGTTCGCGCCCACCATCTTCCCCATGCGCGAGGTGGTGAGCGATTCCATCCGCGATGTGGCGTCCGCCGCCCAGGCCAAGGAGATTACCATCCTGGATGCCGCGGGTGACCGCTGGGTCCTGGCCGACCGCACCATGATCCTGGCGGTGCTGCGCAATCTGATGATGAATGCCGTGAAGTTCAGCCACCAGGGCGGCGTGGTGCATGTGACCAGCCGCGCCCTGGGCGACCGGCTGGAGGTGGCTGTCACCGACAAGGGTGTCGGCATGGAGCCGGCGCAGCTGGAACTGGCCCTGCGCGGCGGTCCCAAGGCCAGCCGACCGGGAACGCAGGGCGAAACCGGTACCGGCCTGGGCCTGACGCTGGTCCGCGATCTGGTCCTGCGCCATGGCGGCGAACTGAAGCTGGAAAGCAATCCTGGCCGTGGCACCATCGCGAGCTTCACCATCCCGCTTTCCACCGACCCGGCAGAGACACGGCGCCTGATGCAGCGGGCGGCGGATTAACCTTATCGCTTAGACGCTTAGGTCCAGCTTGTCGCCGCGTCCGCGCGGGGGCTGCTGGTTGGTTCGGGCCTCTACGGCGGCCGCTTCATTGTCAAAGGCGCGGCCCACAAAGCTGCTGCTGGTGCCTTCGCGTGACGCCTCCCCCCGCGCCACGGCGGTCGCGGCCCGGCGGGTCTGGGTTTCGGTGGGCTTTGCCACCTTCTGTGCCAACAGACCAGCCGACGCCAACGCCGCATTGTTCTGCGGGTTGGTTGGGGCCGGCTGCGCGGTGGGCAGCGGCGGCGGTGGCTGCGACGGTATGATCATGTTTTATCAGATCGCCGCTCCGCCGCCGGAGTCAAGAGGCAAGCACTGAATTTTCCTTAGTGGAAATGATCAGCATCGTGTCCAGGGTAAAGCTGCCGTCCGGCTGGATGGCGAAATGCTCCTTCACTTCCGCCGCCGCTCCTGCTTGCAAAGGGCGAGTGTGCAGGATGCAGGACGCAGCCACGTCAGGCGCGTGATGGCGCAGGAACAGGGGCGGCAGCCGCGCGGCATGCTGAGCTGCAGGGAGCCAACGGTTG
>JAEMSB010000538.1:2793-3209 GCA_016463045.1 Niveispirillum sp. | reverse complement strand
ACGCCTGCCTGACCCGGCGGGGGTGAATGTGGTGGCGGTGGAGACGGCGGCGCAGATGCTGACCGCCTGCCGGGCCGCCCTGCCTGCCGATATCTTTGTCGCTGCCGCTGCCGTCGCCGATTGGCGTGTGGATGCGGCGGGGCAAAAGCTGAAGAAGCGGGAGGGCGGTGGACCGCCGGCCCTGACCTTGACCGAGAATCCCGACATCCTGGCCACCCTGTCGGCAGCCGGACCGGATCGCCCGGAACTGGTGGTTGGTTTTGCTGCCGAAACGAATGATGTCGTGGCCTATGCCCGCGCCAAGCGGTTGCGCAAGGGGTGCGACTGGATCGTGGCCAATGATGTCTCACCAGCCACCGGCACCTTCGGCGGTGATCGCAATTCCGTGCATGTCATCCGCGCCGACGGCACAGAGG
>JAEMSB010000538.1:0-2783 GCA_016463045.1 Niveispirillum sp. | reverse complement strand
GGCCAAGACCGAGGTGGCAAGCCGTCTGGCGACCGCCATCAGTGATCATTTCGTAAACGGAAAGAAATAAGAATGTCGGATATCAGCATTTCCATCCGCCGCCTGCCCCATGGCGCCGATCTGGCCCTGCCCGCCTATGCCACCGCCCTGTCCGCCGGCATAGACCTGCTGGCCGCCGTGGCAGAGCCGGTGACCCTGGAACCGGGGCAGCGCAAGCTGATCCCGACCGGCATTGCCATCGCCCTGCCGGCAGGGTTTGAGGCGCAGATCCGCCCGCGCTCCGGTCTGGCCCTGAAAAACGGCATCAGTCTGGTCAACAGCCCCGGCACCATCGATGCCGATTACCGTGGCGAGATCGGGGTGATCGTCATCAATCATGGTGACCAGCCCTTTACCGTGGAACGCGGCACCCGCATCGCGCAGATGGTGATCGCGCGGCATGAACGGGCCGTCTGGACGGAAGTGGACAATCTGGACGAAACCGCGCGCGGGTCGGGCGGTTTCGGATCAACCGGCACCAAGGGCTGAGGGGGAACGGGGATGCTGCGCATATCCAAGAAACTGATGTTCGCCATCGAGACGGTGCTGGACATCGCCTATAATGCCGGTTCCGCCCCGGTACAGTCGGCGGAGATCACGCAGCGTCAGGGCATCCCCAAACGCTACCTTGAACAGGTGTTGCAGGCCCTGGTGCGGGCCGGCGTCCTGGCCGGTGTGCGCGGACCCAAGGGCGGTTACCGTCTGGCCAAGGAACGCCGCCGCATCACGGTGGCCGAGATTGTGCGCGTCGTTCGCGCCCTGGAACAGGCCACCGATCCCATCGAGGAAGAGGTGGGCGCAGAACTGGGCCGGCAGGTGGTGCGCCCCCTGTGGGCCGAGCTGCAGGACGAGGTTATGGCGCGCCTGGAACAGACCAGCATCGAAGACCTGTGCGTGCGCGCCCATCAGGCCGGGGTGGCCAGCGAAGCCGCCTCCAAGCTTGATTTCAGCATTTAGGGAAAACCGTAGGTCAGGGCTCGGCTTCGCCTCTACCTGACCTACGGCATCAGCACTTTGACAGCGCCTGCGCCTGCCTATATACACAACATCGACCCGGTATTTCCGATAAATACCACAAATGGAGATGTGAAATGTCCGCCAGCCCTGAGTTCCGTGGCAAGATCTATGACAGCATCCTGGACACGATCGGCGCCACGCCGCTGGTGCGGCTGAACCGGCTGGCGGCCAAGCATGGTGTCGTGGCCGATGTCGTCGCCAAGCTGGAATTCTTCAACCCGCTGTCCAGCGTGAAGGACCGTATCGGCAAGGCCCTGATCGAGGCGGCGGAGGCCGAGGGCAAGATTTCGCCCGACCGCACCGTCCTGATCGAACCGACCTCGGGCAATACCGGCATCGCGCTGGCCTTTGTCGCCGCCGCCAAGGGCTACCGCCTGATCCTGACCATGCCGGAAAGCATGTCGATCGAACGGCGCAAGATGCTGAAGCTGCTGGGTGCCGAACTGGTCCTGACCCCGGCCCCGCAGGGCATGAAGGGCGCGATCGCCAAGGCCGAGGAACTGTTGTCCAGCACGCCCGGCGCCTATGTCCTGCAACAGTTCAAGAACCCGGCCAACCCGGCCATCCACCGCGCCACCACGGCAGAGGAAATCTGGAATGACACGGCAGGCAAGGCCGACATCCTGATTTCCGGCGTGGGTACCGGCGGCACCCTGACCGGCGTGGCCCAGGTGTTGAAGGAGCGCAAGCCCGGCTTCAAGGTTGTGGCCGTGGAGCCGGAAGACAGCCCCGTCCTGTCCGGCGGCCTGCCCGGCCCGCACAAGATCCAGGGCATCGGCGCCGGCTTCGTGCCCGACATCCTGGACAAGGACCTGATCGACGAGGTGCTGCGCATCTCCAACGTCCGCGCGTTTGAGCTGTCGCGTGAGGCGGCCCGGACGGAAGGTCTGGCCGTCGGCATCTCGTCGGGTGCGGCCCTGGCCGCCGCGTTTGAAGTGGGCGCGCGGGCCGAGAACAAGGGCAAGCTGATTGTCGTGGTCCTGCCCAGCTTCGCCGAGCGCTACCTGTCCACGGCCCTGTTCGAGGGGCTGGAGTAAGCCTTTCAAGATAGAATTGCTGTCGCCCCGGCCAAACGGTCGGGGCGATGTCGTTTCTGGATCGTGGATGTCATGACCCCCGACGCCTTCCGCGCCCTCGCCCTGTCCAACCCGATCAATGCCACCATCCTGGATCGGCTGCCCGCCCTGGGTCTGGATCAGGCCTATCTGGTGGCGGGGTGCCTTTATCAGGCCGTGTGGAACGCCCGCGACGGGCGTGACCCCGGCCGGGGCGTGAAAGATTACGACCTGTTCTATTATGACCCGGACACCAGCTGGGAGGCCGAGGATGCGGTCATCCGGCGGGCAGCCGGTCTCTTTGGTGATCTGGGCGTGGAGGTGGAACTGCGCAATCAGGCGCGGGTCCATCTCTGGTATCCGCAGCGATTCGGGACGGTGATCCCCGCCTTGGAAAGCAGCCGCGACGGCATTGCCGGTTTCCTGGTCCGCTGCACCTGTGTCGGCCTGTCGGCGACGGGGGAGGTGGTGGCGCCCTATGGGCTGGACGAACTGGCTGCTGGTATCCTGCGCCCGAACCCGCGCACCGACAATCCGCCGCAGTACCGGATCAAGGTCGACAGCTATCGCGCCCGCTGGCCCTGGCTGGTCGAACGATTTTAGAGCTGTTGAAAACAGCTCCGGCGGCGACTGCCGCCGCGCCGCACGTGCGGCGTGAAGCCAAGCGGCGGA
>JAEMSB010000537.1:1161-3209 GCA_016463045.1 Niveispirillum sp. | reverse complement strand
CTTTTAGACGCCGATCACCCCGCTAACGGGGTCCTTTTTGCACGCCGATCCACATTTTTAGGGCGACCGCCCTTTCGCGGGTTGTCTGGGTGGTGGATGACCATCAGTCGATAAGGTGTGCGATGCTGACTTCCTGAAATCAGCTTTCGTAACTCCAGCGCGATCATGGGGTCATCAATTCCCTTATTTTGCGCAAGATAGCGATCAAGTGCGACTAATGAGCCTCGCCGAAGGTCACTGATTACCATTAAAGCGTGTACTTTTGAGGGGAGCACAAGACGTTTGTTTCCTGTAAAGTACTTAAATTTTTTGTTGAGTATGCTTGTTACTTCAACCGGTGGATATTTTTTCTTAGTCATATTAGCGGCCTTGCTTTGGAGAAAGAATTGAGGTGGTTCCGCATGTTTGGACAGTTTGGCGGCGAAGTTAAGCTAATCTAGACAGTATTCATGCCGCCGTTCTGGTCATCAGATCATGGGAGGAATGTCCCCATGATCTGATTGTCCGATCCGCAGATGGGCCTCTATCGCGTCCTGCCCGGCTAGGCCGAGTGTGGCCACGGTATAATACAGGGAGGCGACGGAACGCCCGTGGAACCGATATTCGCGATGTTCTTTATCCTTGGCACCCTTAGGCCCAGCACCATGTTCACATTCATGGGCGAGCGGGGAAGTTTGCCGCTGCAGTTCCGCAGGTTCGACGTCGGACCGCTGGCTTGAGATTCCGGCGTGGATGTTCGACCGCATGATCTGCGCGACCTGGCACATCGGGTTTGCCCGTTTCGAGTCGCCCCTCACAACGCCAGCCCCGCCAGTGCATCGGCTGCGGCATCGCCGACGAGATGCGAATAATGCCTCTCCAACATGGCTACACTCGTGCCGGAGATTTGCGCTACCGTTAAGACCGGCAATCCGGCAGTGACCAGATCGGTAAGGACGCAGTGCCTTAACGTGTAGGCCGATACCCCGGAGGGTAGTCCCGCCGCCGCCGCGGCATCCTTGATTGGACCTTTCCACGCATCCTTGTTCCAACCCCGGCCACCTTCCCGCATGAATATGGGAGCGCCTGGCAGTTTGCCCTTGGTCTGTTCGGTCAGGAAATCGACAATGATCGGCGGAATCGCGATCTGTCTTGGTTTGCCGTTTTTGTCCTTGCCGATGGTCAGGGTTTTCGTCCGCTTGTCGAAATCCCCGGCCTTGAGGTTCGCCAGCGTTCCCGGCCGGAGAGGCAAGAGGCACATGCCGCGCATAAAAGGTTGTGCGTCCACCTCTGTGGCGTTCAGGAGCATTCTTCGCTCGCTGCGGTCAAGATAGAGGTCGCGGCGCTTATCTGCCCCCTTTGAGGGCTTTAGCGCTTCCTGCCATGCCGCGTCCGTATTCGGCGTACCGGGTGTCAGAAGTCGCCCCAGCGCGGCTCGCAGCGGCACCATGTCCCGATTGACCGTGGACTGTGAGCGCACCTTGGTCCGCGTCTCGCCGCCCTTGTTTCGGGTCAGCAGCGCCGGGGCTTCCTCCAGCCGCTTCCGCCATTCGCGGAGATGGTGACGGCGCAGCTTGTCGATCTTCACCTTGGCAATGGGGTCGTCATAGACATGCCGTCGAAAAACCCCTTCGGCGATCGATCCGGGCCTGTCCTTCAAGTAGGCCCGACAGGCATCGGCAACTGTCTCGACCTTTTCGGCTTGTACGCCGCCGCTCTCGACTTGGTCGGCCCACGCTTCCGCTTCTCTCTTGGCGCTGGTAAAGACGTCGTTGCCGGTAAGCGCGCCATAGTCGCCTAGCGCTTTGCGTGCATACTTGCCCTTATCTGGATCATAGGTCCGTGCGAACCACGTGCCCTTGCCAGCCTTTCGGGAGGGGCGAAAGCCGACGTAGCAACCCACGCGTAGTCTTTGCCAATGCGGCTCGTCTCCAGCCTTTGGCTTTAACCGTTCCCGTTCGCCAATCTTGCTCAGTTCCACCACGCGCCAGCACCTCCCATGAAATCCATGAAACATCCATGAAATACATAGGTGAACGGCCCCGGGCAAGAATGAACAGTTTTACTGG
>JAEMSB010000537.1:0-1151 GCA_016463045.1 Niveispirillum sp. | reverse complement strand
TCTCCCTTGCGCGGCTTCAGCCGCTCCCGCTCGCCAATCTTACTAAGGTCCACCACCGTCTAGGCTCCGCCGCGCAATCCATGAAACATCCATGAAATACAGCATCGAACAGCATTGAACAATATAGACGGATTCACTAGGGCTTGATCGTTCACAGATAACCGAGGATAACCGCTTTCTCACCCTTCACACGGGTGGGGTCGCAGGTTCAATCCCTGCCGCGCCCACCATGGCAGAGCGCCATGGCCGGGACAGATTATTTCCCTCCATTGATCTTTTCAGTCTCATCGGGCTAATCATTGCCCTTGATCCGGCGTCCCGTGCGGTCGCCGACCTGAAAGGATGTCGATGCCTCCCTATTGGAAATCCGGCGCAGCGTTTGGCGCGCTGCTCATGCTGTCCGCCACGCCTGTCATGGCGCAGGAGACGCTGACGCTCGAACGGGTCTTTGCCAGCCCCGACCTGGCCGGGCCGCAGCCGCGCGCGCTCAAATTGTCGCCCGATGGGTCGCTCGTTACCCTGCTAAAGCCCCGCGCGGATGAGAAGGAGCGGCTCGACCTGTGGGCGATCGACACACGCACAGGCAAGCAGCGGATGCTGGTCGATTCGCGTAAGACGGGGAGCGGCGCAGCCCTGTCCGAAGCGGAAAAGATGCAGCGGGAGCGGGACCGCTCGGTTGCGGGCAGCAGCGGCATTACCAGCTATGACTGGTCACCCGATGGCAAGAGCATTTTGGTGCCGGTCGATGGCGATCTCTACCTGGCTGCTCTGGATGGCAAGGTGCAGCGGCTGACCGATACGCCCGATGGTGAACTCAACGGCGTGGTCAGTCCCAAGGGCGGCTTCGTGTCGTTCGTGCGTGGCGGCAATCTGTTCGTACAGCCCATCGGTGGGGCGGAACGGCAGGTGACGCAGGGGGCCAGCGATACCGTCAGTTGGGGTGTCGCCGAATTTGTCGCGCAGGAGGAAATGGACCGGCGGACCGGCTATTGGTGGTCGCCCGACGATGCCCTGATTGCGGTCGCGCGGGTGGATGAAAGCCCGGTCGGCATAGTCACCCGCACCGCGATCGGCGGGGAGGGGACGAAGGTTTATCAGCAGCGCTATCCCGCCGCCGGGACGCCCAACGCGATTGTCGACCTGTTCGTGAT
>JAEMSB010000536.1 GCA_016463045.1 Niveispirillum sp. | reverse complement strand
GGTCCTTGACCTTGTGAACGGGGACCAGACGGTCCAGCTGCACCTTGATCTGTTCGATGATCATGGGCGTGCCAGAGGTGACGATTGTGATGCGGGACAGGCTGTCGCCGGCATCAATCTCCGCCACGGTCAGGCTTTCGATATTATAGCCACGGCCAGAAAACAGGCCGATGACACGCGCCAGCACGCCCGGCTCGTTATCGACGAGCACGGAGATGGTGTGGCGACGGATGCTGGTATCTTGGGTCACGGGGCGAGACTCCGGGAAATCTGGTCTTTATCGGGCGAAGGGGCTAGGACGGCTGGTTTACACCAGCACCATCCCCTCCTCCGGCGTGGCTTCGGAAACCTTGTCCGCCGGGCCCAGCAGCATTTCATTATGCGCCTTGCCACCGGGGATCATGGGGAAGCAGTTTTCCTTCTGATCCACACACATATCGACGATGACGGGGCGCGGAATGGCGATCATCTCCGCGATGACATCGTCCACTTCCGACACCTTGGTGGCGCGCAGGCCTACGCCGCCGAAGGCATCGGCCAGCTTCACGAAGTCGGGCAGCGCTTCGGAATAGCTTTCGGAGTAGCGCGAACCGTGCAGCAGTTCCTGCCACTGGCGCACCATGCCCATCCACTGATTGTTCAGGATGAAGACCTTGACCGGCAGACGGTATTGCAGGGCCGTCGACATTTCCTGGATGTTCATCTGGATCGATGCCTCACCGGCGACATCGATGCACAGCGCGCCGGGATTGGCGATCTGCGCACCGATGGCGGCGGGCAGGCCATAGCCCATGGTGCCCAGGCCGCCCGAGGTCAGCCAGCGGTTCGGCTTGTTGAAGGGCAGGAACTGTGCGGCCCACATCTGATGCTGGCCCACTTCCGTGCTGATGAACACGTCGTCGCGGCCCTGAACAGCGGCGCGCAGACGCTCCAGCGCGTACTGCGGCTTGATGACCTTGTCGGTCTTTTCATACTTCAGGCAGTCCTTGGACCGCCACACGGCGATCTGGTCCCACCAGGACTTCAGCGCCGCCTGATCGGCGCGCTTGTTGCGAGCCTTCCAGATGCGGATCATGTCTTCCAGGACATAGGCCGCGTCACCGACGATGGGCAGATCGACGCGAACATTCTTGTTGATGTTCGACGGGTCGATATCGATATGGATTTTCTTCGAATTCGGGCTGAATTCGCTGACCTTGCCGGTGACGCGGTCATCGAAACGGGCACCGACGCAGACCATCAGGTCGCAGCCATGCATGGCCAGATTGGCCTCGTAGGTGCCGTGCATGCCCAGCATGCCCAGCCACTGCTGATCATGCGCCGGATAGGCGCCCAGCCCCATCAGGGTGGTGGTGCAGGGATAGCCCGTCATGCGCACCAGCTGCGTCAGCAGCTGGCTGGCAACAGGGCCGGCATTGATGACGCCGCCACCAACATAGAAGATAGGGCGCTTGGCATTGGCCAGCATCTCCACCGCTTCCTCAACCTTGTTCAGGTCGGGCTTCACCTGCGGGCGATAGGATTTGGGCTGGCTTTCGCCAGGCGTGCGATAGGTGCCGTCGGCGAACTGCACATCCTTGGGGATATCGATGACGACGGGGCCGGGACGGCCATTCTTAGCCACATAGAACGCCTCGTGCAGCGTGCGGGCCAGATTGTTGACGTCCTTGACCAGATAATTGTGCTTGGTCGCCGGCCGGGTGATGCCGGTCGTATCGCATTCCTGGAACGCGTCATTGCCGATCAGGTGGGTGGGCACCTGTCCCGTCAGACAGACGATGGGAATGCTGTCCATCAGCGCATCGACCAGGCCGGTGACGGCATTGGTGGCACCGGGGCCGGAGGTGACCAGAACGACACCGACCTTGCCGGACGACCGGGCATAGCCCTCTGCGGCGTGGACGGCGGCTTGTTCGTGGCGGACCAGGATGTGCTTGATCTGGTTCTGCTTGAACAGCGCATCATAGATGGGTAGTACCGCCCCGCCCGGATAGCCGAAGATCGTATCTACACCTTGGTCCCGCAGGGCCTTGATGACGATTTCCGCACCGGAGAGGATGGTTCCCGAAGACATGGCAGACGCTTTCAAACAGTTCCAACAGGGTTGAAAAACGCCGCATCTCGCAGGGGCGAAAGGCGACGTGGCGGCACCCTAGACGGAACCGGAAAGATGGTCAACCGGTTTTGGCAATGTTCTTAGTCATGCCTGTCATGATCCGGTCATAAAATTTCGCGAACGCCCCTTCGGATGCAAGTTCCGTCGAATCCAACCGCACTGCGGCAGGCATCTGGTTCCGAAACCATGTCAATTGGCGCTTGGCATAATTGCGCGTTAGCTGCTGTGCCTTGGCAATGGCCATTTCCCGGTCCAGCGTGCCGGACAGGATGGCGGCGATTTCGGGCACGCCCAGCGCCTTCATGGCGGGAAGCGCGGGGTCCAGACCCTGAGCTATCAGCGCCGCCACCTCTTCTTCCGCCCCCTGCGCCAGCATGGTCAGGAATCGCTGGTCGCATTGCGCGTAAAGGCGCGGGCGCGGCGGTTCGACCACCAGGGTGGTGAAGGACAGATGTGTGGGAACATCGGCGGGCGGTGCCGCCTGCCAGTCGCTGATCGACCGGCCTGTGGCCTGGATCACCTCCCAGGCGCGGATCAGGCGCTGGCTGTCGGTCGGGTGCAGGCGTGCGGCGGTGACGGGATCGATGGCGGCCAGCCGGGCATGCAGGGCGGGACTGCCAATCTCTGCCTGCAAATCCATCGCGGCCTGACGCACATCCGCCGGGATATCGGGGATGTCGGACAGGCCCTGCATCAGGGAGCGCAGGTAAAGTCCCGTGCCACCGACCACGATGGGCAGCGCCCCTGCCCCGTGCGCCCGGTCAATCTCCGCCAGCGCCAGTTCACGCCAACGCGCCGCACTCATCCGCATCGATGCCGGCACGACGCCGTATAATATATGTGGGGCTTCCGCTTCGTCCGCCTCTGAGGGACGGGCCGTGACCACGCGCAGGTCGGCATAGACCTGCATGCTGTCGGCATTGATCACCACGCCGCCGGCCCGTTTGGCGAGCGCCAACGCCAGCCCGGATTTGCCGGACGCCGTGGGGCCGCCGATGACAAGGACGGGGCGGGGATCGGCGGGGGTCGCTGGTGTCATCGGAAACCGGGTCTATCGCATGCGCTTCGCTTATGCGACCTACGAACAGGCCGCCCACCGTAGGT
>JAEMSB010000074.1:9553-11923 GCA_016463045.1 Niveispirillum sp. | reverse complement strand
CCACAGAGCGGCAGACGCGGCCAGCACCGGCAGCGGCATGCCCGCCAGCGAATAGGCCCGCAGCCGCGTGAAGCCGGCGATGAGCGCGGGATCACCCGCCATGAAGCCGGAACGAAGCCCGGCAGCACTGGATCGTTTTGAAAGCGAATGGAAGCATATCAGATTGGCCAGCGGGTTTTCCCCGCCCAGCTCGCGGGCCGCATCCATGCCGCCCGCCGGCGCCACATTGTGCCAAAGCTCGCCATAGCATTCATCCATGACCAGGGTGAAACCGTGGCGGCGGGCCAGCGTCAGAGCACGCTTCAGATATTCCAGGCTGGCCACGGCTCCCTGCGGGTTGGCCGGTGTGCAGAGATAGAACAGGGCAGTGCGTTCCCAGACCTCTTCCGACACACTGTCCAGATCGGGCAGGAAGCCCGTCTCCTTGGTGCCGTCCAGCATCACCGGTTCGGCACCCGCCATCAGGGCCGCCCCCAGATAGACGGCGTAGAAGGGATTGGGGATCAGGACGACGGGCCGCCCACCGGCCTTGGTCTTGGGCACCACCAGTTGCGGGAGCTGATACAGCGCCTCACGCGTGCCGCAGACGGGTAGCACTGCCTTGTCGGCAGGCACGAAACCATCGGGCAGGTTAAACCGGCGTGTCAGCCAGGAGACCGCCGCGGCCCGGAATTCCGGCGTGCCGGCGGTCGGCGGATATTTGGCCCAGGCGGCGGGGGCAGATGCCGCCAGCATATCGGTCAGCAGGGCAGGCGGATTATTCTG
Organism: Niveispirillum sp.; assembly: GCA_016463045.1. GTDB lineage: Bacteria > Pseudomonadota > Alphaproteobacteria > Azospirillales > Azospirillaceae > Niveispirillum. The sequence continues at coordinate 11,158 of JAEMSB010000074.1, read as the reverse complement.
CGGCTCCCCGATGGTCAGGATGCTGGGCGCGACATTGGCCAGCGGCGTGACATCGGACAGCAAGGCAGCCAGCCGGGGAAACGGATATTCCGGCAGGGCCGACATCATCTCGTTTCGGCTGGGCGCCTGGAGGGAACTGGCGGCGTCGAACATCATGGCCCTTGCTGCTGGCAAAGCATCAGTGTGGCCGCACGGCGGGCGGCGGATTACGGCCCAAGTGTAGCCGCCGCCCACCCCCGGCACAAGCAGCCCATTCGGGGCGGCAAGGGGTGAAGAATCATCTTGTTACAAGGGCTTGTGGATAAACATTGAGAAAAACGTTGAAAACCTTCGTAAGCCTTTGATGCGAATCGCAAATTTCCTGTGAACGAATCAGGAAAACCCGTTCGCGGAACCTTCCGCGAACGGGCCTGAACGCCTTGCAGCGCCTGCTTACATCGACAAGTAATCTCTCAGGCCGGAGACCGCCGGCCCGCCGCTTGGTAGCGGCATGAGCCAAGCCGCCAGATGGCAGCGCCCGGTGCCTGAGGGACAAACTTACAGGGCATCTCCGTTCTGTTCGCCGGTGCGGATGCGCACGGTCTGCACCACGTCCAGGACGAAAATCTTGCCGTCACCAATGCGGCCGGTATTGGCGGCCTTCTGGATTGCATCGACCACGCTGTCCGACAACTCATCCGTGACGGCCACTTCCACCTTCACCTTGGGCAGGAAGCTGACGGAATATTCAGCGCCGCGATAGATCTCGGTCTGGCCCTTCTGACGGCCGAACCCCTTCACCTCCGAGACGGTCAGGCCCTGGATGCCAAGTCCCGTCAGGGCCTCGCGCACCTCGTCCAGCTTGAACGGCTTGATGATGGCCACGACGAGCTTCATTGCGCTCTCCCTTTCCTCTGCATGGAACAGATCAAGACTAAGGATGCCGGCACCGGCGCAACGCCGGTGTCCCGGCAGTCTAACTTACAAGAACCGTGCCGCGTGCCATTTCCATGGTGTTCGGCGCGAAAAACCTGAACTCTTCCGGTGGGCGGTTGGGGATTCGGCGCGCACATGGGCAGATGCTGATTAAATTTTGTGCAACAACTGCGACGCCGCGCCATCTGGACAGGCGAATGGGCTTGCGCCAAGTTAATTGCCGCCCAATAGAGCAGCCAAACCCCGGAAAAACGCATCATGTCCGTGCAGAAAGCCGATCATCAGGCCGATGTCATCATCGTCGGCGGAGGCCTTTCCGGCCTGACGCTGGCCTGTGCGCTGGGAACCGCCGGTGTTTCCACCCTGGTCATCGACCGGGAACCGGCAGAAGACACGTTGCAGCCCGATTTCGATGGCCGCACCACGGCCATCGCCTATGGGGCCGGGACCGTTCTGATGGGCGCGGGCGTCTGGGACCATCTGGATGGCAATGTCGGGCCGATGCTGGACATCCGCGTCACTGACCAGTCATCGCCCCTGTTCTTGCATTATGACCATCGGGAAGTGGGCGACCGTCCCTTTGGCTGGATCATCGAGAACCGGGTGCTGCGCCATGCGCTGTACCGCCGCCTGCAGCAATTGCCCGCCGTCACGCATCTGGCACCCGCCACCGTCACGGCGATGGCGCGC
>JAEMSB010000074.1:0-9543 GCA_016463045.1 Niveispirillum sp. | reverse complement strand
CTTCTGCCGCGAACAGGCCGGCATTAAGCAGATCGGCTGGTCCTACAAGCAGCACGCCATCGTCTGCACCATCCGCCATACCGGCCCACATGGCGGCGTGGCGGTGGAACAATTCCTGCCCGCCGGTCCCTTTGCCATGCTGCCGCTGGCCGGCGGCCACCATACCAGCATCGTCTGGACCGAACCGTCGGATCGCGTCGATTTCTACATGAACCTGTCGGAAGAGCGGTTTACAGAAGAACTGCAATTGCGCGTGGGTGACTGGCTGGGCGATGTCACACCGGTGGCCGGGCGCTGGTCCTGGCCGCTGGGCCTGGCCCATGCCGAACGCTATATCGACACCCGCCTGGCACTGGTCAGCGAAAGTGCCCATGGCATGCACCCGATTGCGGGCCAGGGCCTGAATGTCGGCATCCGCGATCTGGCCGCCTTGGCCGAAGTGGTGGTGGATGCCATCCGGGTGGGGCTGGACCCCGGCGCGCCCGACGTGCTGGAGCGGTATCAGCGCTGGCGGCGCACCGATACAGTAACCCTGCTGGCCACCACCGATGCGCTGGTCCGGCTGTTCAGCAATGATATCAAGCCGCTGTGCCACGCCCGCCGTCTTGGCATGGCGGCCCTCAACAATCTAGCCCCGCTGAAGCCTGCCAAGCAGTTCTTCATGCGCCATGCCATGGGCATTGTGGGCGACCTGCCGCGTCTGGTGCGGGGCGAGGCGCTGTAAGGCGCCAACACCACCCTGCCCTGCCGTCAGTCCTGCGTGCGCGTGAAGGCGACGACGCCCCGCATCATGCGTTCCATGTCGCGGATCAGGTCCGCTTGCCGGGCCTGACGGCGCTGTGCGTCCGTCTGGTGCTCCGTCGCCAATGCGGGCCGGCGCCCGCCGGCCTGTTCATGATCATCCGTTTCCATCGCCACCCACCTCAGCAAACGGCCCCCGCCGCATACGATAGTCCGCCAGTGTCGCAGGGGTGGCAATCCGCCTCCTGCACATGGCTGGCGTCAAAACGTCGCGGAGCCGACACGAAACCGCAACAGACAGATGCACACATAAAGATATCTTTATGCTTGCCCACAACCACTCCGCCTGATACATCCTGCATCAGACGCGGCGGTCATTCTGGCATGCCGCTGCTTTGCATTCTGTAAACGCCAAGATCAGCGCCCGTACGGGTGCGACCGGAGCCATCCATGACCGCCTTCACCGATTACAAGGTCGCCGACATCTCGCTCGCCGGCTGGGGCCGCAAGGAAATCACCATTGCCGAGACCGAGATGCCGGGCCTGATGGCCCTGCGTGCGGAATATGGCGCATCCAAGCCGCTGGCCGGTGCCCGCATCGTCGGCTGCCTGCACATGACCATTCAGACGGCTGTTCTGATCGAGACGCTGACGGCACTGGGCGCCACCGTCCGCTGGTCGTCGTGCAACATCTTCTCCACCCAGGATCAGGCCGCCGCCGCCATCGCCGCAGCTGGCATCCCCGTCTTCGCCTGGAAGGGTGAGACGGAAGAAGAATTCTGGTGGTGCATCGAGCAGACGCTGCGCGGTCCGGATGGCTGGACCCCGAACATGATCCTGGACGATGGCGGCGACGTCACCCAGATCATGCACGACAAGTATCCCGAAATGCTGGCCGACATTAAGGGCCTGTCGGAAGAGACCACGACGGGCGTGCATCGCCTGTATGAGATGGTGAAGGCCGGCACCCTGAAGGTTCCCGCCATCAACGTGAATGACAGCGTCACCAAGTCGAAGTTCGACAATCTGTATGGTTGCCGCGAGTCGCTGGTGGACGGTATCAAGCGCGCCACCGACGTGATGATCGCTGGCAAGGTTGCCGTCGTCGCCGGCTATGGCGATGTGGGCAAGGGTTCCGCCGCCTCTCTGCGCACCCAGGGTGCCCGCGTCCTGGTGACGGAGATCGATCCGATCAACGCCCTGCAGGCCGCGATGGAAGGCTATCAGGTCGTCACCATGGAAGACGCCGCCCCCGTCGGCGACATCTTCGTGACCGCCACCGGCAATGTGGATGTGATCACCCAAGATCACATGCGCGTCATGAAGGACCGCGCCATCGTCTGCAACATCGGCCATTTCGATAGCGAAATTCAGATCGCTTCCCTGCAGAACTACAAGTGGGAAGAGGTCAAGCCGCAGGTCGACGAGGTCGTGTTCCCGGACGGCAAGCGTCTGATCGTGCTGGCCAAGGGCCGTCTGGTGAACCTGGGCTGTGCCACCGGTCACCCCAGCTTCGTGATGTCCGCCAGCTTCACCAACCAGGTGCTGGCCCAGATCGAGCTGTGGCAGAACCATGCCAAGTACGAGAACAAGGTCTATGTGCTGCCCAAGCATCTGGACGAGAAGGTTGCCCGCCTGCACCTGGACAAGATCGGCGCCAAGCTGACCGTGCTGTCCGACAAGCAGGCCGAATACATCGCCGTGCCGGTGCAGGGTCCGTTCAAGCCGGATCACTATCGCTACTGATATCGCCGCCCTTTCCAGGGTGTTGATAAGCGAACCCCCGCCGGGTAACCGGCGGGGGTTTTGCTTTATGGCTTGGGCAGGAAGCGGAAATCCACGCCCTGGCGCCAGTCGAGGCCGGGCTTGTAGATGCCGAGTTCGACCATCTGCTTCGTGAACGCGTCCCAGCGTTCCGGTGTCATGGCACCGATCCCCTGTTTCAGGGCGTCACCGCTTTGCACCAACCCATACTCGATCATCTTGGACCGGGCATAGGCCAGCGTCTCATCGTCCATTTCCGGATTGTCGCGCTTGATCAGGGCGTTGGCGGCGCCGGGATCGCCGTTGAGATATTGTTTCCAGCCCTCGATCGACGCCTCCACAAAGGCGCGCACCATTTCCGGCTTTTGATCGGCCAGTTGTTTGCGCACCATGACGGTGGCGGCATAGGAGAGATAGCCGTCATCGGCCAGCAGGAACACTTTTGGCTTGGCTCCGCCCTTGGTCGCCGTCAGCGGTTCGGAGGTGGCATAGCCCTGCTGGATCGCCTGCTTGTTCACCAGGAACGGGGCGATGTTGAACGTGTATTTGCGGATCTGCGTATCCTCATACCCATAGCGGGATTTCAGATAGCGCCAGATGGTGTGGACGGTGGGGTCGCCGATGGAAATCGGCTTGCCCTTCATGTCGGCCAGGGAATTCACGTCCGCCCGGTCATGGGACATCAGAATGACAGGGTCCTTCTGGAACAGCGCCGCCACCGTCACGACGGGGGCCCCCGCCTCCACCAGGTTCAAGGTGAAATAGCCATTGGAGCCCATGGCAGCATCGATGGCGCCGGCGGCCAGCAATTGCTGCGGGTCCATGCCCACCCCGCCCTGGCGCAGGGTCACGTCAAGCCCGCGCGCCTTGTAAAGCCCGGCGGCCAGCGCCTGATAGAATCCACCATGTTCGGCCTGTGCCCGCCAATCGGTGGCGAAGACCAGTTTCTGCTGTGCCGCCGCCGGCAGGGCCAGCAGCAGAAGGGAAAGGCCGATCAGGATCAGTCGCCGCATCATCATCCCCATTTTCAGGCGGGGCCATGGTCGAAGGCCGCCCCATTCCGTTGTAACGGAGTTGTACAGAACGGAACAAGGCGGCCGGAAGGCCAGCGGCGGTTTATGCCGCCGCACCTTCCCCCTGCTCACGCATCCGCCAATGCGCGGGCTGGGATGGGCTCGGATCGATGCCATAGGTCGGGCGGGGCGCCATGCGGCGGAAGCGCGTATGCTGCTGATCCGCGGGGCGGTCGACGATGCGCAGGACGGAGGTCCCGACCTCGCCACAGCCCTGGCAGGTGAAGCCCCGGCTGAATTCCGCAACGGGCCAATGATGGCCATAGCGGCGGGTCAGCATGTCGGTTCGCCAGCGGCTTTCCTCCCCACAGCAGACGCAATGCATCTGGAAATCATGGCCGCGGAAGTTCGCCAGACCCACATTCCCCGTCAGGACGCTGTGTCGGATCGCCGGTCGCATCACACTCTCCATCACCTCATGTTCGCTTTCCGTTCTTATCTACAATGTTCTTATTTTGTTCTCAAGCAGATTCATTCCCGCTTGCGCCTGGAAACCACAGGGGCGATAAGCGAAGCAGCACCTGATAACGCTGTCAGAACAAAAATGGGGGAAACGATGGGCAGAACATGGATATGCGGGGCGGCCGTCGGGCTGTCACTGGCGATGGGAACAGCAATCGCCGCCCTGGGTGGCGTGAACCCACCGGTCCCGGATGCCAACATCGCGGTGCAGCTTTTCAGCCTGCACAAGGATTTAAGCCGCGACGCGCCGGCCACCCTGAAGGCGTTGCGCGACAGCGGCGTAACACAGGTGGAGGCCTATGGCCTGCTGGGCCGCGACGCCGCCGGGTTCAAGGCGCTGCTGGATCAGGCAGGGCTGGTCGCTGTCGGCAGCCATGTCAGCCTGTCCGACCTGCACGACAATGTGCCGGGCATCATCGCCACGGCGAAAACGGTCGGTTACCGCTATGTCGGCGTGGCCTGGCTGAAGCCGCAGGGGGCACCGTCCGACAAGGGCATCGGGCCGGCAGAGGTGGATGCCGCCATCGCCGCCTACAAGGCCGCCTGCCCCGCGCTGAAGGCCGCTGGTCTGCGCGTGATGTACCATGTGCATGGGTATGAGTTCGCAGTCGATCCAGGGGGCAAGGGCACCCTGATGGACCGGTTGCTGGCCGGGCTGGACCCGGCCTGTGTTGAATTGCAGATGGATGTGTTCTGGGTGCTGAAGGCCGGGGTCGATCCCGTCGCCCTGCTGAAAAAGCTGGGCGGGCGGGTCAAGCTGCTGCATGTGAAGGATATGCGACCGGGCGGCAGCACGGGTGAATTCACGGGATCGGCCCCGGCCAGCGATTTCGCGCCCATCGGGGCCGGCAGTGTCGATTGGGCCTCCCTGGTCGCAGCGGCACGGGCCGCCGGCGTCGACTGGTACGTCCTGGAGGACGAATCGCCGACCCCGGCGGCGCATCTGGCCCGCTCACTGGCCTGGTTGCGGGGGCAGTGAGGGATTACACCCCCTCAACCCGCCAGACATAACCGGTGCCGGGATCATTACCGATGGCGTCGAAGCTCTTGTCGATATCCCGGAACTTCTTGCGGATGCGCTTGATGAAGGCGCGAACATTGGCACGGTAGCCGGCGCTACCCTTGCCGGCCATGAAGCCCGGCCCATGCACCAGATCATAAAGTTCGCGATAGGTGACCGGGGTGCCAGGTTTCTGCGCCATCAGGCGCAGCATCTTCATCTCCGTTCCCGTCAGCGGCACGGGCCGGTCCTGCCACAGCGTATGGCCGGTATCGAAGCGCAGATGCAGGTCCCCCTGGGTCAACGGCGTCGAACCGCCGGACGGCGTGGTCCCGGCGGCGGCCAGGAAACTGTAGGTGGGCAAGGGGCTGCTGAGTGACATGTGCTTTCTCCAGGTCTGTTCCGCCGGCTTCCTCCCCCGCCGGCTTGTCCTGGATGCACTCCCCCCCCCACGCATGGCGCGGAAGGGGCCGAAAAATGGCGGGCCTGGGACAGTTGGCCCGCCTAGCCTTTTGCGCTTCGGGCGGTTAACCCAAATGGATTGTCACTGCCCCTTAATGGGTGGAAAGCCATGCCACTGTCAGGCTGGCCATGGATTCGGCACCCAGGGCAAGGCTGCTTTCATCCACCTTGAACAGGGGTGAATGGTTGCTGGGGGCCTTGTCCAGCGGCGTATCGGGCGGGGTCGCCCCGACCCAGAAGAAGAAGCCGGGGATTTTCTGCTGGAAGAAGCTGAAATCCTCTGCCCCCGTCGTCTTGGTGCCTTCCAGCAGCCTGCCCGGCCCCGCCACCTGTGCCAGCACCGGGGCGGCCCAGGCGGTCAGGTCGCGGTCATTGTCGGTGACGGGATAACCCGTCTCGATGGTGACGGTGGCCTTGGCGCCGGCACTTTCGGCAATGTTCTCCGCGACCCGGCGGATGCGTTCATGCACTTCCTGGCGCATGCCCTGATCAAAGGTGCGGATGGTGCCGACCATTTCCGCCTTGTCCGGGATGATATTGGAGCGCACGCCGCCATTCAGCGCGCCCACCGTCACCACCGCCGGTTCCTTGATCACCTCCATATTGCGGCTGACGATGGTTTGCAGACCGACCAGGATCTGGGCCGAGGTGACCAGCGGGTCCACACCGGTCCAGGGCCGGCCGCCATGCGCCTGCCGGCCCTGCACCACGATCTTGAACGTGTCCGCTGCCGCCATGGCCGGGCCGGGGCGATAGGCGATGGTACCGGCATGATAGGCTGATGCCAGATGCAGGCCGAAAATCGCCTGTGGCTTGGGTTCGGTATCCAGAACCCCCTGCTTTACCATCAGTTCCGCCCCGCCTTCCTCCCCCTCCGGCGCGCCTTCCTCGGCGGGCTGGAAGATGAACTTGACCGTACCCGGCAGGTCTGCCCGGCGCTTGGCCAGCAGTTCGGCCACCCCCATCAGGATGGCGACATGGCCGTCATGGCCGCAGGCATGCATGACGCCGACTTCCTGGCCGTTATAGGTCGTGCGCACCTTTGACGCAAAGGGCACATCCACCTGCTCGGTAACGGGAAGCGCGTCCATGTCGGCGCGCAGCGCCACAACGGGGCCGGGCTTTCCGCCCTTCAGCACCGCCACCACGCCGGTATGGGCCACCCCGGTCTGCACCTCCAGCCCCAGCTTCTTCAGGTGGTCGGCCACCAGCTTGGCCGTCCGCACCTCCCGATTGCCCAGTTCCGGGTGCTGATGGATGTCGCGCCGCCAGGCGATGATCTTGGCCTCCAGCGCCTTGGCGTCGGCCTTCACATAGGCGGGTATGGCGGGGACATCAGCCGCCTGCACCACCGGGGACAGCAGGGTCAGGACCGCCAGGGCCGCACCACCCGCGCGCAGGACTGTTTTCAGCGTGATCATCGCAACCCGCCATCAGTGGGAGGAGAGATAGGCGACAGTCAGGGCCGCCATGGATTGGGCGCCGACCAGCAGGCCGCGTTCATCCACCTTGAACAGGGGTGAATGGTTGCTGGGCGCCTGATCCAGCGGCACATCGGGGTCGGTGACGCCGATAAAGAAATAGAAGCCGGGGATTTTCTGTTGATAGAAGCTGAAATCCTCCGCCGCCAGCCCCTTGGAGGCCAAGCTGACATTGTCTTTGCCCGCCACCTGTTCCAGCACGGGCACCGCCCAGGCGGTCAGGTCCTTGTCATTGACGGTGACGGGATAGCCCAGGTCGATCTCCACCTCTGCCGTCGCGCCATGGGCGGCGGCGATGCCGGTCGCCACCTCCTTCAGCCGGCGATGGACCTGTTCGCGCATGGCGGGGTCCAGGGTGCGGATGGTGCCGATCAAATCGGTTTCGTCGGGGATGATATTGCTGCGCACCCCGCCATTGATGGCGCCCACTGATACCACCGCCGGTTCCTTGATCAGTTCCAGATTGCGGCTGACGATGGTTTGCAGGCCCGTGACGATGGCCGATGCCGCCACGATCGGGTCGGTGCCGGCCCAGGGATAGGCACCGTGCGTCTGCTTACCCTTCACCTTGATGCGGAACGTGTCGGATGCCGCCATCACGGGGCCAGGGCGGTAGCCGACCTTGCCGATATGATCATCCGACCCGACATGCAGGCCGAAAATCGCCTGCGGCTTGGGATCGGTGGACAGCACGCCCTGCTTGATCATCAGTTCGGCCCCGCCCTCCTCTCCCGCCGGGGCACCTTCCTCGGCGGGCTGGAAGATGAACTTCACCGTACCCGGAAGCTCCGCGCGGCGTTTGGTCAGCAGTTCGGCCACGCCCATCAGGATGGCGACATGGGTGTCGTGCCCACAGGCATGCATCACCCCCACATCCTTGCCGTTATAGGTCGTGCGCAACTTCGATGCGAAGGGCAGGTCCACCCGTTCGGCAACGGGCAGGGCGTCCATGTCGGCGCGCAGTGCGACGACTGGGCCGGGCTTGGCCCCCCGCAGCACGGCAACAACGCCGGTATGGGCCACCCCGGTCTGCACCTCCAGCCCCAGCTTTTTCAGGTGATCAGCCACCAGTTTGGCGGTCCGCACCTCCCGGTTGCCCAGTTCGGGATGCTGGTGGATGTCGCGCCGCCAGGCGATGATCTTGGCCTCCAGCGCGCGTGCATCCTCCATCACATAGGCGGGCACGGGCGGCGGATCGGCAGCAAGGGCGACGGACGGCAGGAACAGGGCGGCCAGGGCCGCCCCTGTCAGCAGGATAGCGCGCATCACTAAACCCTCGCCTCAATGGCTTTGCAGATAGGCGACGGTGACGGCGGCCAGCGCCTCCGCCCCGGTCAGCAGCGAGGCCTCATCCACCTTGAACAGGGGCGAATGGTTGCTGGGCGCCTTGTCCAGCGGAACCTCCGGCCCGGTGGACCCGACCCAGAAGAAGAAGCCGGGGATCTGCTGCTGGAAATAGCTGAAATCCTCCGCCCCGCCGGCCTTGGGCCCGACCGAGACATTGCCCGCGCCTGCCACCTTTTCCAGGATGGGGGCGGCCCAGGCGGTCAGGGCCGGGTTATTGTCGGTAACGGGATAGCCCTGGTCGATATGGACTGTCGCCGTGGCCCCCTGGCTTTCGGCGATATTCTCCGCGATTTCCTTAATGCGGCGGTGAATCTGGTCGCGCATCTTGGGATCATAGGTGCGGATGGTGCCGATCATCTCTGCCTTGTCAGGGATGATATTGTCGCGCACCCCGCTATTCAGCGCGCCGACCGACACGATGGCTGGCTCCTTGATCAGTTCGACGTTGCGGCTGACGATGGTTTGCAGGCCGGTCACGATCTGTGACGCCGTCACGATGGGATCGACCCCTGCCCAGGGATAGGCCCCGTGCGTCTGTCGACCTTGGACGGTTATGTGGAAACTGTCCGCCGCCGCCATGGCGGGACCGGAACGGTAACTGATGGTGCCCGCCCGACCGGCAGAGAACAGGTGCAGGCCGAAGATCGCTTCCGGTTTGGGGTCCGTGGACAGCACGCCCTGCTTAATCATCAGTTCGGCACCGCCCTCCTCCCCCTCTGGCGGGCCTTCCTCCGCCGGCTGGAAGATGAACTTGACGGTGCCGCGCAGCTCGCCCTTACGCTTGGCCAGCAACTCGGCCACACCCATCAGGATGGCCACATGCCCGTCATGGCCGCAGGCATGCATGACGCCCACATCCTGGCCGTTATAGGTGGTGCGGACCTTGGATGCGAAGGGCACGTCGACCTGTTCGGTAACGGGCAGCGCGTCCATATCGGCGCGCAGGGCCACAACCGGGCCGGGCTTGGCCCCTTTCAGCACGGCCACGACGCCGGTATGCGCCACGCCCGTCTGAACCTCCATGCCCAGCTTCTTCAGGTGATCGGCCACCAGCTTGGCCGTCCGCGTCTCGCGGTTACCCAGTTCGGGATGCTGATGGATATCGCGGCGCCATGCCACGATCTTGGCCTCCAGCGCCTTCACGTCGGATTTGATATAGGCGGGAATGTCGGGCGTGGCCGCATTCTGCGCACTGGCCGGGGCCATCAGGAAT
>JAEMSB010000073.1:9145-11950 GCA_016463045.1 Niveispirillum sp. | reverse complement strand
CGGGTGTTGCCCGCCCTGTCGCACTGGTTGCTGGCCTTGGTGCCGCTGTCCGCCGCTCTCTGGTTCGCGACACAGGTTCCGGGTGTCACAGCTGGCGTCCCCGTTTTGGAAACCACCAGTTGGGCGCCATCGCTGGGCATCGCGCTGTCGTTCCGGCTTGACGGGCTGTCGCTGCTGTTCGCCCTGCTGATCTGCGGGATCGGCGCCTTCATTGTCATTTATTCCGGCGGCTATCTGCGCGGTCACCCGCGTGAGGGGCGGTTCCATCTGTTCATCCTGGCCTTCATGGCCGCGATGCTGGGACTGGTCACGGCAGACGATCTGATCAGCCTGTTTGTCTTCTGGGAACTGACCAGCATCACCAGCTTCATGCTGATCGGTTTCAACCATGAGGATGCCCGATCTCGGCGGTCGGCCATCCAGGCGCTGCTGGTCACTGGCGGCGGCGGCATGGCCTTGCTGGCTGGACTTGTCCTGATGGGTATGGCGTCGGGGGAATGGACCCTGTCCACCATCGCCGGATCGGGCGCCGATCTGCGCACCCATGCGCTCTATCCCGCCATGCTGGTCCTGCTGCTGCTGGCCGCCTTTACCAAGTCGGCGCAGGTGCCATTCCATTTCTGGCTGCCCAATGCCATGGACGCACCGACACCGGTCAGCGCCTATCTGCATTCCGCCACCATGGTGAAGGCTGGCGTCTATCTGCTGGCCCGGCTGAACACCACGCTGGGCGGGACAGAGGCCTGGTTCTGGGCGCTGACCATTGCCGGTGGCGTCACGGCCCTGTGGGGCTCGGCCATGGCCCTGCGCTCCACCGATCTGAAGAAGATCCTGGCCTACACCACGCTCATGGCGTTGGGCGTGCTGGTGCTGCTGATCGGTATCGGCAGCGACGGCGCCTTGAAGGCCTTCGCCGGATTTCTGTTGGCCCATTCCCTTTATAAGGGCGCGCTGTTCATGGGTGCCGGCGCCGTGGACCATGGCAGCGGCACGCGCGAGGTTGGAGAGTTAGGGGGTCTTTGGGGCAAGATGCCGGCCACGGGCCTGTTCATCGCCATGGCGGCCCTCTCCATGGCTGGGCTGCCCCCCTTGCTGGGGTTTGTCGCCAAGGAACTGATCTACGACGATATTTTCCGAAACGGTCACTATCTGGCACTGGCCGCTCTGCTGCTGGCCAATGCCGCAATGGTGGCAGCAGCGGCAACGATTTTCCTGAAGCCGTTCCTGGGGTCTCAGACAAAGGCCGCCGCGCATGCGCATGAAGGGGGGCCGGCACTTCTGGCCGGCCCCGGCATCCTGGCGGGCCTGTCGCTGCTGTTCGGCCTGTGGGTCGGGTTGCCACAGGGGTTGCTGGGTGCTGCCGCCGATGCGGTACGGGGTGCCCCGCTGAGCCTGGAACTGCATCTGTGGCACGGATTCACGCCTGCACTGGGACTGTCCGCCCTGACGGTTGCGCTGGGCGTGGGGATTTACGCCGGCCTACCGGCTGTGAAGAACGCCCTGGCCGGGATACAGCAGGCCACCCGGATTGATCATGACCGCGCCTGGGACTGCCTGCTTGCCCTGCTGGACCGACTGGCACGGCGGGTGACCGGCTGGTTGCAGGACGGGATGCTGCACCGTTACCTCGCCTGGATCTTCACCGGTATCCTGGTTCTGCTGGGTGCCACCCTGGCTGTGCGCGGCGGGCTGGTCTGGCCGGGCATCAGCCTGGAGATCGAGGATGCGCTGGGCGGATCGCTGGCCCTGCTGATGCTGGGCGGCACCGTTGGGGCCATCCGTGCGCGGTCGCGTATGGAGGCGATCCTGTCGCTGGCCATCACGGGCATGTCGGTGGCCTTGTTCTTCCTGCTGTTCGGGGCGCCCGATGTCGGGATTACGCAGTTGATGGTGGAAACCCTGTCCGCCATCATCCTGGTGCTGATCATGGCGAAGCTGCCGATGCTGCCACCCGGATCAGACCGGACAAGGATAGCAAAGCTGTTCCATGCCACGCTGGCTCTGGGCCTGGGTGGGGTGGTCAGCGCCATCATGCTGGCCGTGCTGGATCAGCCGCTGGCGTTGGATCTGTCGCGCTTCTTTGGCGACACCTCGCTCCTGGAGGCGCATGGCCGCAACATCGTCAATGTGATTCTGGTCGATTTCCGCGGTTTCGACACGCTGGGTGAGATCACCGTGATCGCCAGCGCGGGCCTGGGCGTCTTCGCCCTGCTGCGGGCCCGGATGGGAAAGAGGGGCCGGTCATGATGGACAGTCTGATCCTGCGTACCGGTGTTCGGCTGCTGCTACCCCTGATGCTGCTGTTCAGCGTTTTCATCCTGTGGCGTGGCCATAATGAACCCGGCGGCGGCTTTGTCGGCGGGCTGATCTGTGCTGTGGGCTTCGCCTTGCATGCCTTAGCTTTCGGGGTGAAGGCCATGCGCGAGATGCTGAAGGTCGATCCGCGCAGCATCCTGGGCACGGGCCTGCTGATCGGCATCCTGCCCGGCTTTCTGGGGGCGTTTTCGGGCGAACCCTATATGACGGCACAGTGGCTGGGTGCGCTGGGCACGCCGGTCCTGTTTGATATCGGGGTTTATCTGGTGGTGGTGGGCGCGATTCTGGCCATGGTCCAGACCCTCATGGCAGAGGGGGACGAGTGATGGAAGTGATTATGGCCCTGACCGTTGGCGGCATGGTTGCCGGTGCGGTCTATCTGTTCCTGTCACGGCAATATCTGCGCGTGATGTTCGGCGTTATCCTGCTGTCAAACGCCGTCAATGTCGCCATCCTTGTCAGTGTCGGTCGCGGTATAGTCTTCCGTCA
>JAEMSB010000073.1:5743-9135 GCA_016463045.1 Niveispirillum sp. | reverse complement strand
CAATGTCGCCATCCTGACGGTCGGTCGCCTTACCACCGGGAACGCCCCCTTGATCGCACAAGGGACGGAGGTGATGGACCAAGCCGCCGCCAATCCTCTGCCCCAGGCCCTGATCCTGACAGCCATTGTCATCGGCTTCGGGCTGCTAGCCTTTGCGCTGGTCCTGGGTTACCGCGCCTATCAGGAGATGGGGACCCTGGATACCGGCGCCATGCGCGTGGCAGAGCCGGAGGACACGCGATGAATGCCTGGCTGACCGCCGCCCCCATCCTGATCCCGATGTTCACCGCCGCCCTGTGCATGGTGGCCTGGAAGTACCCGGTGGCACAGCGGGTGTTGTCGCTTCTGGGCAGTCTGGCCCTGGTCATTGTCGGCGGATCATTGCTGTCCATTGTCCTCGATCAAGGCATCCAGGTGGTGCAGATGGGGTCCTGGGCCGCCCCCTTCGGCATCTCCCTGGTGGCCGATCCGCTGTCGGCGCTGATGATCCTGATCGCGGCCCTGATGGGGTTCTGCGTGGCGCTGCATGCGCTGGGGGATATCGACCCGGTGCGTGAACGCGGCGGTCATCACCCCATCTTTCAGGTGCTGATGACCGGTGTTTGCGGCGCCTTCGTCACGGGCGACCTGTTCAATCTCTATGTCTGGTTTGAGGTGATGTTGATCAGCAGCTTTGTGCTGCTGTCGCTTGGCGGCCTGCGCGAACAGATCGATGCCGCCATTAAATATGTCTGTATCAACATGGTGGCGACGGCCTGCCTGCTGCTGGCCGTGGCGCTGCTCTACGGCGTGACGGGCACGCTGAACATGGCCGACCTGTCGGTACGCGTACCCGCCGTGCCCAGCCAGCCGGTGATAAGCGCCATCGCGGTGCTGTTCATCATCGCGTTTGGCATGAAGGCGGCGCTGTTCCCCTTCTTCTTCTGGTTGCCCGCCACCTATCACACCCCATCCGTGTCGGTGCAGGCCATTTTCGCCGGCTTGCTGACCAAGGTCGGCGTCTATGCCCTGATCCGGGTATTCACCCTGATCTTTACCGGTGACACGGAATGGACCCACGGCATCCTGATGGTGATGGCTGGCATCACCATGATCGTGGGCGTGCTGGGATCGCTGGCGGCGCGCGACCTGAACCGCGCCTGGTCCTGGCAGGTCGTGGCCCATATCGGCAGCATGGTGATGGGGCTGGCTATCGCCACCCCGCTGGCCCTGGCGGCGGCAGCCTTCTACATGGTGCATGACATCGTGGTGAAGACGAACCTGTTCCTGGGGGCCGGTCTGGTCCGCCGCATGGCGGGCGGCAGCACTGATTATGCACGCCTGGGCGGTCTGTTCAAATCGGCACCCTGGCTGTGCCTGCTGCTGTTCGTGCCGCTGGGATCACTGGCCGGGTTCCCGCCCCTGTCGGGGTTCTGGGGCAAGCTGCTGTTGGTACGGGCCGGGCTGGATGCGCAGCATTATGTGATGGTGGGTCTGCTGCTGCTGACAGGCCTGCTGACTATCTGGCTGGTGGGCCGTGTCTGGGCGGAGATGGTGTGGAAGGCGCCGGCGGAACCGCCCGCTGATACGCTGTCGTCCCTGCCCTTTGCTCGATCCTACGCCCTGGTGATGCCGCTGTTGCTGCTGTCGCTGATCACCGTCTCCATCGGGCTGCAGCCCGAACGGCTGATCAACGTAGCGGGTCAGGTGGGCGAAAGCCTGTATGACACCAGCGCCTATGTCCAGGCCGTGCTAGGCACCACGCCGGCACCGCAGCCGACGCAACTGGGGGCACTGGAAACGGGGGCCGCACCATGAGCCTGATGGTCGTCAATATCCTGCTGGCGCTGGCCTGGATGGGCATCATGTCCAATTTCAGCCTGGGCAGCTTCATCGCAGGCATCACGCTCTCCCACATCATCCTATGGATCGCCCGTCCGCTTTATCCCGAACAGACCTATTTCCTGCGCCTGTGGGGTGGTCTGGCCTTCACCGGCTGGATGGTGAAGGAGATCGTGGTATCAGCCTGGAAGGTCGCGGGCGGCGTGCTGGGCCTGGGCGAAAAGGTCTGCCCCGCTGTGATCGCGATTCCGCTGGATGTGAAGTCCGACTGGGAGATTGAGCTGTTCGCCTGCTGCGTAACCCTGACGCCGGGGACCCTGTCGCTGGACGTCGCGCCCGACCGCAAGACCCTTTATGTCCATGCCATGTTCGGTTCCGATCCCGACGCCCTGCGTCATGAGATCAAATCGACCATGGAACGGCGCATTATCGAGGTGCTGGAATGACCCCGTTCCTTTCCACCTGCATCGTCATTGCCATGTCCATCATGCTGGTGGCGCTGCTGCTGTCGCTGGCCCGCGTGGTGCTGGGACCCATGGCCGGCGACCGTATCGTGGCCGTCGATCTGTTCGGCGTGCAAGCCGTGGCCTTCATCGCGCTGTTGTCGATCTATGTCGGGCAGGTCGTGTTCCTGGACGCGGCCATTGCCCTGGCCCTGGTCGCGTTTTTCAGCACCATCGCCTATGCCCGCTTTATTGAGCATAAGGCCGCGACATACAAAAAATCCAAGGCCGCCAAGGAGGAGAAAACAGCATGATGCTGAACGATTTCTGGCAGGCCTTCATCGGTCTGATCGTCCTGGGCGGTGCCATTTTCTGCCTGATTGCCGCCATCGGCGTGCTGCGCCTGCCCGATGTGCTGACCCGCATGCATGCCAGCAGCAAGGCCGGCACCCTGGGGTGCGGCCTGATCCTGCTGTCGGTCGCCCTGTTCTTTCCCGGCATTGATGTCGTGGCGCGCGCAGCAGCCGCCATCCTGTTCCTGCTGCTGACCACACCCATCGCGGCCCACATGATCGGTCGCGCCATTTACGCCACGGGGGAGCCGTTGTGGAAGGGTGCAGGCGTCGATGAGTTGAAAGGAACCAAGGACGATCCGGCCCTGCGGCTTGGCGAATAACCGCAATCGGGGGGCTTTCCTTCCACCTTGCAAAAAAACGACAGACCTTCCGTAACGTCACCGCGAATAATCGCTTGAGGTTGCGTTTTGGCTCCCGATATAGGTCAATCAAAGGCGCGACGCTGGAGTGCGCCAAGAGCATATCGGGAGGACCGGACATGGCCGAAGCCGCCATCAAGATGACCACACGCGAACCCTTCCTGTGGGAGAAGAGCTATCCCGCCGGTGTTTCGTGGGACATCGACCTGCCGGCGCAATCCCTGCCCGCCATGCTGGACGCGTCCATCGCGCGCTTCCCCAACAATCCCTGCGTCGATTTCCTGGGTAAGAAATACACCTATGCCCAGATCGGTTCTCTGGTGGACCGGTTCGCCGCCGGGCTGCAGAAGATGGGCCTGAAGAAGGGGCAGAAGGTCGGGCTGTTCCTGCCCAACACCCCTTATTCGGTGATC
>JAEMSB010000073.1:0-5733 GCA_016463045.1 Niveispirillum sp. | reverse complement strand
GCGGGAAATCGCCCACATGATCAATGACAGCGAAACCGACTTCATCGTCAGCCTGGACCTGAAGGTCACCTATGACAAGCTGGCCAAGATGTTCGGCCAGACGCGGCTGAAAAAGATCATCGTCGTGCCCATGGCCGACATCCTGCCCTTCCCCAAGAACTGGCTGTTCCCCATCGCCAAACGCAAGGAAGTGGCCGCCATCCCCAACGATGATCGCCATATCCGGTTCAAGGCGCTGACGGCCAATGATGGCAACCCGGCGCCTGTATCGGTCGATGCCATGAACGACATCGCGGTTCTGCAATATACGGGCGGGACCACGGGCGTGCCCAAGGGCGCGATGCTGACCCATTTCAACATCACCGCCAACACCCGCCAGGCCACCGCCTGGTTCCACGAAGCCGTGGACGGGGAAGAGCGCATGCTGGGCGTGCTGCCCTTCTTCCATGTCTTTGCCATGACCTGCGTGATGAATCTGAGCCTGATGAAGGGCGCGGAGATGATCCTGCTGCCCCGGTTCGAACTGGACCAGGTGATGGAGACCATCGACAAGAAGAAGCCGACGCAGTTCCCCGCCGTCCCCACCATCTACACCGCCATCAATAATCACAAGGACGTGGCCCGTTACGACCTGTCCTCGATCAAGCTGTGCAATTCCGGTGGTGCGCCGCTGCCGGTTGAGGTGAAGGCGCAGTTTGAGAAACTGTCGGGCTGCAAGCTGGTGGAAGGCTATGGCCTGTCGGAAAGCTCGCCCATCGCCACCATCAACCCGCCGCATGCCAGCCGCGCCGGCTCCATTGGCCTTCCCGTTCCCGGCACGATCATCAAGATCATCAGCCTGGAAGACCGTAAGACCGAGGTGCCGCAGGGCGAGCGGGGCGAGATCTGCATCATCGGCCCCCAGGTGATGAAAGGATATTGGAACAAGGCCGAAGCCACCGCCGAGACGCTGGATGGTGCCATGCTGCATACCGGCGATGTCGGTTACTTCGATGAAGATGGCTATATCTTCATCGTCGATCGTATCAAGGACATGATCCTGGCCGGCGGTTACAATGTCTATCCGCGCAATGTCGAAGAAGCGATCTATCAGCACCCCAACGTGGCTGAATGCATCGTCCTGGGCGTTCCGGACCCGTATCGCGGCCAGACGGTCAAGGCCTATATCAAGAAGCGCGAGGGCTGCGAGCTGTCGAAGGAGGATATGAAGGCCTTCTTGGAAGACAAGCTCTCAACCATCGAGCAGCCCAAGCTGTATGAATTCCGGGACGAATTGCCCAAGACCATGATTGGCAAGCTGTCGCGCAAGGCGCTGCTGGACGAGTTGGAGACCCAGAAGAAGGCGGGCTGAGTTTGGATCGGGTGGGAGCGAACCATCGCTTCCACCCTGGCTCTGCGCCCCCTCACGAATGCGTGAGGATCACATCCAGGAAATATTCCCCGTACCGCTCCAGCTTACGCGATCCCACGCCCTGCAGCGTACCCAGCTCATCCAGGTCGGTGGGTTTCTCCCGCACCATCTCCATCAGCGTGGCGTCATGGAAGATGACATAGGGTGGAACACCCTGTTCGCGGGCCAACTCCAGGCGCAGCGCCTTCAACGCGTGCCACAGCGTATCGTCGGCGGGTGAAAGGTCGGCGGTGGATGTCTTCGGCTTGGAAGAACCGCCACTGCCCGCCCAGGAGGCCTTGCCCTTCCCCTTGGCCTCCGCCGCCGGATCACGGCGCAGACGCACGACTTCCTGGCTTTTCAGGACCGCAGTCGCCGTGTCCGTCAGGATCAGGCCGCCATGCCCCTCCGGATCTGCACAGAGCAGGCCGTTGGCCACCAGTTGCCGGAAAACACTGTGCCATTCCTGCTTGCCCAGTTCGGTGCCGCAGCCAAAGGTCTTAAGCTTGTCATGGCCCTTTTCTGTCACCTTGTCGGTGGCAACCCCACGCAGCACATCGACCAGATGGCCCACGCCGAACCGCTGCCCCGTGCGGTACACCGCCGACAGCGCCTTCTGCGCCACCACCGTCCCGTCATAGGTTTCGACGGGCTGGAAACAGGTGTCGCACTTGCCGCAGGGCTTTGGATACTCCTCATCGAAATAGGTCAGCAGCGTCTGCCGCCGGCAGCGCGCGGTCTCGCAGAAGCCCAGCAGCGCCTCAAGCTTCTGCCGTTCGGTGCGCTTGAAGGCCGGCGGACTATCGGACCCCTCCACCATCATGCGCATCTGCACGACATCGGCAAAGCCGTAGAGCATGAGCGCTTCCGCCGGCAGCCCGTCGCGGCCCGCACGGCCTGTTTCCTGGTAATAGGCTTCAAGGGACCGGGGCGGGTCCATATGCACCACGAACCGCACATTCGGTTTGTCGATGCCCATGCCAAAGGCGACGGTGGCGACCATCACCACGCCTTCACCCTTGATGAACCGGTCCTGATTGGCCTGCCGCGTGGCAGGGTCCAGACCCGCATGATAGGGCAGCGCATCCACCCCCTGGTCGGCCAGATATTGCGCGATGGCGTCCACCTTGCCCCGCGACAGGCAATAGATGATGCCCGCATCCTCTGGCCGGCGGCGCAGGAAATCCAGCAACTGCCGACGCTCCTGATCCTTGGGCAGGATGCGATAGGTGATGTTGGGCCGGTCGAAGCTGGCCAGGAACAGGCGCGCATCGGTCAGGCCCAGGCGGGCCGCGATGTCGGTGCGCGTCTGCGCATCCGCCGTCGCTGTCAAGGCCACGCGCGGCACATCGGGGAACTTTTCGTGCAGAATGGAGAGCTGGAGATATTCCGGGCGGAAATCATGGCCCCATTGGCTGACGCAGTGCGCCTCGTCCAGGGCGAACAGCGCGATGCGCGACCGTTCCAGCAGTTCCAGGAAGCGCGGCGTCACCAGACGTTCGGGCGCCACATAGAGCAGGTCCAGATCGCCCCGCTCACACGCCCGCTCCACCTCCTGCGCTTCCCGCCAGTCCAGCGTGGAGTTCAGGTAGGCGGCGCGCACGCCCAATTGGCGCAGCGCATCCACCTGATCGCGCATCAGGGCGATCAGGGGCGAAACGACAATCCCGACACCGGGCCGCACCAGGGCCGGGATCTGATAGCAAAGCGACTTGCCCCCGCCCGTCGGCATCAGGACAAGGGCATCACCCCCGGCCACGACATGCTCGACAATGTCGGCCTGCATGCCGCGAAAGGCCGGATAGCCCCAGACCTTGCGCAACGCATCCTGGGCCGCCTCCAGCGGCGACAGGGCGAAATTATCGGCAAGGGCGTCGGGCATGGCGCTACGGCTTGGGGGTTACATCTGTGTCGGACCACCAGATACGGTGGCCGAGAGACAGGTTTACGGCACCCGCCGCATGCGGTCCAGGGCTTTGACGATCTCAGTGGTGACCGTGGCCGCCATGATGACCATGACCGTGCCCGCCATCGCCTTCCGGAGCCTTGATGGCGCTGATGCAGATCACGGCCAGAACGCTGGCGGCGAAGAACAGGCCGATACCGATGAAGCTCATATCAAATCCTCCAAACCGAATTCCGGCGGCACACTAGCGGCGTGATGCGACGGACGCAACCGGGCCATCACGCCAACAGCCATTCCCGCATCAACCCCGTCACCCGTTCCGGCTGCTCCAGCGGGGCAAGATGCCCGCAGCGGGGGATCACATGCAGGCTGGCCCCTCTCACCGCTGCCGCAATCTCCTGCGACCGGTCGGGCGGCGTCTGCGCATCATCGGCGCCGACAATGACCAGGGTGGGGACCGTGATGGCGGCAAGGCCGGATCGGCTGTCGGGCCGCGACAGGATGGACGCCTGCTGCCGGCAGAAGGCATCGCGGCCCACCCGCTCCGTCATGGCCAGGACCACACCACCGATTTCCGGCACCGCCACATGGTCAGGATGCACCTGCGTCGCCAGCAGGCGCGGCGACATGCCCCGGAACTTGCCAATGCGGGCCAGTTTCAGCATGGCCTCCCGCCGCTGCCGCTGTTCCACCGTGTCGGGCCGGGCGGAGGTGTCGACCAGGCACAGGCGGATCACCCGTTCCGGCGCGCGGCGCAATATCTCGAACGCGACATAGCCGCCCATGGACAGCCCGGCCAGCGCAAACCGCTCCGGCGCCTGGGCCAGAACCGTCTCGGCCAGCGCCTCCATCGAGTCTGCCTGCGTCAGGTCGGCGACGGTGCAATCGGCGATGTCGGACAGGTTGTTTATCTGATGCGCCCACAAGGCTTCGTCGCATAACAGGCCCGGCAACAGATAGAGGGGCTGCCTTGCGTGCGGCGTGGGGGGTGTCATCGCCCGAAATCCTTGCTCTCAAAGGCCGAAATTGATATCGAAGGCGCGACCGTATTCCATTGTGTTCCGGCAATTCAAATGCAGGAGACGCAGGGTTGCTAGCGGTCGATCCATTATCGCCGCCGACGTCACGGTGTTTTTGTTCGACGTCGCCTCCAGAATGATGAAGGCCTAATGCTGTTCTCGGAACTTGGACTCGGGTCCGAAGTCCTTCGCGCTGTTGAAGAAGTCGGCTATACCACGCCGACGCCGATCCAGGAAAAAGCCATCCCGTGGGTCCTGCAGGGCCGGGATGTGCTGGGCTGCGCCCAGACAGGTACAGGGAAGACCGCTTCCTTCACCTTGCCCATGATCGAGATTCTGGGCCGTGGTCGCGCCAAGGCGCGCATGCCCCGCTCCCTGATCTTGGAGCCGACGCGCGAACTGGCCGCCCAGGTGGCGGAAAATTTCGAGCTGTATGGCAAGTACCACAAGCTGAACATGGCGCTGCTGATCGGCGGCGAAAGCTTCGGCGACCAGATCAAGAAGCTGGAACGCGGCGTTGACGTGCTGATCGCCACGCCGGGCCGCATGATGGACCTGTTCGACCGTGGCAATATCCTGCTGACCGACATTAAGGTCCTGGTGATCGACGAGGCGGATCGCATGCTCGACATGGGGTTCATCCCCGATATCGAGCGTATCGTCAGCCTGCTGCCGCGCAAGCGTCAGACCCTGTTCTTCAGTGCCACCATGCCGCCGGAGATCAAGCGTCTGGCCGACAAGTTCCTGACAACGCCCGAAGAGGTGACGGTCAGCGCGCCCGCCAGCACGGCCACCACGGTTGCCCAGCATCTGCTGGTCGTGGATGAACAGGACAAGCGCGAGGCGCTGCGCCGCCTGATCGCCACGGACGATGTGAAGAACGCCTTCATCTTCTGCAATCGCAAGAAGGACATCGCCGTCGTCCATGGCTCGCTGGTCAAGCACGGCTTCAATGCCGGCGCCCTGCATGGCGACATGGTGCAGTCCAAGCGCACCGAGACGCTGGAGGCCTTCAAGGCCGGCAGCATTGACCTGCTGGTCTGTTCTGACGTGGCGGCGCGCGGCATCGACATTTCCAATGTCAGCCACGTGTTCAATTTCGACACGCCGCACCATTCCGAAGATTACGTCCACCGCATCGGCCGCACGGGCCGCGCGGGCAAGACGGGCCGCGCCTTCACCATCGCCACGCCGGATGATGGCAAGCTGGTGCAGGCCATTGAAAAGCTGATCGGCAAGGAAATCCCCCGCTTCACGATTGAGGGGATCGAAACCGCCGAACTGTCCTTCGATGCCGACCCGCGCCGCCGTGGCCGGGGTGCCCCGAAGAAGGAAGATGGCCGCCGTGGTGGCCGGGAACGGGGCGAACGGGCACCCAAGGCCGAACGCCCGGTGCATGTCCATGTGCAGCCCGAAGT
>JAEMSB010000535.1 GCA_016463045.1 Niveispirillum sp. | reverse complement strand
ATGCTGCCGCGCGGGTGCTGCTGGAATAGGTACGGCACCTTTATCGCGGGCACAACTGCCCTGGCAGATTCCGGGCTTGGCGAGCCTTAAACAGCTTGCTATACGGTGCGCTCCCACGGGCGGCCTCATGGTTTGCCTGACGGGCGGGCGTGGCGGAATGGTAGACGCGCTGGATTTAGGTTCCAGTGTCGAAAGACGTGGGGGTTCAAGTCCCTTCGCCCGCACCACGAGTTTTGAGTTTTGACCCGCAACCCACCGCGGAAGCCGGAAATCCGGCCCACCCGCGGGAGCTTCGGTCCCTGTTAATGGCAGAGGGGGCTGGGGCGAACAGACAGAAGACAGGCATTTCGTCCCATGCAGATCACCGAGACCAGCGCTGAAGGCCTCCGCCGCGACTTCAAGGTCGTCATCACGGCCCAGGATATCGAATCGCGGGTGCAGACCCGGCTGACCGAGGTCGGCAAGACCGTGAAGATCCCGGGCTTCCGCCCCGGCAAGGTCCCGATGCCGATCCTGAAGCAGCGCTATGGCCAGTCGGTCATGGGCGAAGTTCTGGAAGCCGCCGTCAATGATGGCGCCCAGAAGGCCGTCTCCGACAACAACCTGCGTCCGGCCCTGCAGCCCAAGATCGAAGTGCTGAAGTTCGATCCGGGCCAGGACCTGGAATTCGCCGTGCAGGTTGAGCTGCTGCCCGAGATTGAGCCGGCCGACCTGTCCGCCGTCGAGATCGAGAAGCCGGTCGCCGTCGTCGCCGACGACACCGTGACGGAAGCCCTGAGCCGTCTGTCCAAGGGGCGCCGTACCACCGAGAAGGTCGAGGAAGACCGCGCCGCCGTGACCGGCGACATCCTGCTGATCGATTTCGACGGTTCCGTCGATGGCGAGAAGCGTCCCGGCATGAAGGGCGACGATTATGAGCTGGAGCTGGGCTCCGGTTCCTTCATCCCCGGTTTCGAGGACCAGCTGGTCGGCGCCAAGGCCGGCAGCGATGTCAGCGTCAATGTTTCTTTCCCGGCTGAATACCACGCTGCCGAGCTGGCCGGTAAGGCCGCTGTCTTCGAGGTGAAGGTCAAGGAAATCCGCGTCGGTAAGGATGCCGAGCTGAATGACGACCTGGCCAAGACCTTCGGCTTCGACGATCTGGAAGCCCTGAAGGCCGCCATCAAGGAGCGCACCGAAGGCGAGTATGGCCAGACCTCGCGTCTGCGTGCCAAGCGCGCCCTGCTGGACAAGCTGGCCGAGCTGCACAGCTTCGACGTCCCGGCCGGCATGGTCGAGATCGAGTTCGAGCAGATCTGGAAGCGCCTGCAGGAAGAGCTGGCCCGCGGTGGTGCGGACGCCGAGGACGAAGGCAAGAGCGAAGACGACCTGAAGGCCGAGTATCGCGACATTGCTGTCCGGCGCGTACGTCTGGGCTTGCTCCTTTCCGAAATCGGTCGCCGTAACAATATCACTGTCTCGCGCGAGGAGCTGCAGAAGGCCATGTTCGACGAGGTTCGTCGCTATCCGGGCCAGGAGCAGCAGGTTTTCGAGTTCTTCCAGAAGAACCCGCAGGCCGTTGAAAGCCTCCGCGCGCCGATTTACGAGGATAAGGTTGTCGACTTCATCCTCGGAACCGTTAAGGTGAACGAAGTGACCGTGTCGGTTGAAGAGCTGATGCGCGATCCGGACGAGGACGAAGTGGCCGCCGCCTGAGGCAGCCATATAGTACCGCGGGGGCCAATCCAGGACCCCGCGGCTTCTGGTTAGGAGCGAAGCAGGGATCATGATTGAACCGCAGATGAACGCGCTGGTTCCCATGGTGGTCGAGCAGACCAACCGCGGCGAACGGGCATACGACATCTACTCCCGCCTCCTGAAGGAACGGATCATCTTCCTGGTCGGTGGCGTGAACGATGCCGTGGCCAGCTTGGTCTGTGCCCAGCTTCTGTTCCTGGAAGCGGAGAATCCGACCAAGGAAATCTCCTTCTACATCAACTCGCCGGGCGGTTACGTGACGGCCGGGTTGGCGATTTATGACACGATGCAGTATATCCGCTGCCCCGTGGCGACCATCTGCATGGGCCAGGCCTCTTCCATGGGTGCCCTGCTGCTGGCCGGTGGTGGCAAGGGCAAGCGCTTCTCGCTGCCCAACAGCCGAATCATGATCCACCAGCCCTCGGGCGGGGCACAGGGTCAGGCGGCTGATATCGAAATTCAGGCACAGGAAATCCTGCGCCTGCGTGAGCGGCTCAACGAGATTTTCGTGAAGCACACGGGCCAGAGCCTGGATGTTATTGAAAAGGCTGTGGAACGTGACAAGTTCATGAGCCCGGAGGAGGCCAAGGCCTTCGGGATCATCGACGAGGTGATCGCTGGCCGTCCGGGTGGTCTCACCCAGGTGGCGTAAAGCGGAAGCGGTGGCGAACAAGTATATATTGATCCCGCCGCTTTGGGTGTTGTTGAATAGGTGTGTAGAGGGCGTCACTGTCAGCCCTGGGGTTCCGCCTCCCGTCACTGGGATGGACCGGGAACCGGAGAAGGCAAGGACGCCCCCTGAAGCAGGCATCCCGCAGGGGTGTTGGGGCGTATCGGTCGGGGGCCAGCCGGGCCACCTTCCATGCGCCATCCGGTGATGTACGGAGCGCAAATGACCAAGTCGACCGGCGGCGACAGCAAGAATACCCTCTACTGCTCTTTCTGCGGAAAGAGCCAGCATGAGGTGCGCAAGCTCATTGCCGGCCCCACCGTGTTCATCTGCGATGAATGCGTCGAGCTGTGCATGGACATCATCCGCGAGGAAAACAAGACCACGCTGGTGAAGTCCCGCGACGGTGTGCCGTCCCCGCGCGATATCAGCACGGTGCTGGATGATTATGTGATCGGTCAGGAGCATGCCAAGCGCGTGCTATCCGTGGCCGTTCATAACCATTACAAGCGCCTGGCCCATGGCGCGAAGCATAATGATGTGGAACTGGCCAAGTCGAACATCCTGCTGGTGGGGCCCACCGGTTCGGGTAAGACGCTGCTGGCGCAGACGCTGGCCCGCATCATCGACGTGCCCTTCACCATGGCCGATGCCACGACCCTGACCGAAGCCGGTTATGTGGGCGAGGATGTCGAGAACATCATCCTGAAGCTGCTTCAGGCCGCCGATTACAATGTGGAGCGGGCGCAGCGCGGCATCGTCTATATCGACGAGGTCGACAAGATCAGCCGCAAGTCCGACAACCCCTCGATCACCCGCGACGTGTCGGGCGAGG
>JAEMSB010000534.1:1323-3253 GCA_016463045.1 Niveispirillum sp. | reverse complement strand
CAGCCGCCGGGCTCGCTGATGGTTGGGTGTGCCGTCGTCCAGATGGGAGGGGACGGCCCTTGCCGCCCGGCTCCGCGCCGTCCGGCCTTGCCGTCGCCATGGCCAGACCCGCGCCGGCATTGCTGGTGAACCATTTCAGCCCGTGCAGGCGATAGCCGTCATTGCGCTGTTCGGCCCGCGTCGTGGTCGCCCCCACATCCGACCCGCCATGCAGTTCGGTGGCCCAGGTGCCGCCTGACAGAGCCTTGCCATCCATGCGGATCATGTCCGGCAGATAGCGGCCACGCACAGCGGCGGGGGCCGCCATGTCCAGCACATGCGCCACCGCCCCCGTCATGGTGACGGGGCAATGGATGGAGATATCGGCCTGCGACAGCATATAGCCCATGGTGAAACATGCAGCATGGCTGGGCGCCCCCGTCGGCCCCTGCCCTTCTGGCAGATAGGCGAGGCCCACGGCGCCGCGCCGGTACGCCTCGGCATGACAGGTCAGATAATCGGGGTTGAAGACCACGCGGCCCGTACGGTTGCCGTCACTGTCATAAGGGTCCAGACGCGGCGGCGCGTACCGGTCGGTATATTCGGCCTGGGCGTCCAACTCATTGCCCGCCCAGGCCCCGAACTCCGACAGCCGCCCCTCATGCGCCTCCAGCACATGCGGCGCCCGGCGTTCCAGAAGACGGATCAGGTTGGTGTCCGTCTCAAAGAAATTCGTGCCGCGCGCCGTGCGCGGATAGTCGGCGGCGTCACTCATGCCCGCACCCTCCCTGGCTTTGCGGCCCAGCATGACGCAAAGGGCAGGCCTGTGAAAGGGGGCCGGTCGGGACCGCGCGCGACAGCCATGTGAACGCCCGCCGACGATAGTTCTTGTTATGGGACGCAAAGACACCCATGTTGTGTGGGTCGACTTTGCTACTGGGCTATCTTCCGGCTACCGCTGGTTCTTCCCTGTCGTGACTTTGATGCCCGTGCCGCACTCTCGCGCCGGGCAGCTCCGAACGGGAACGATCCCAGGAGGTTTTCTATGACTACCGGTACCGTCAAGTGGTTCAATGGCACCAAGGGCTTTGGCTTCATCCAGCCCGAGGATGGCTCGGCCGACGTTTTCGTGCACATCTCCGCCGTTGAGCGCGCTGGCCTGTCCAGCCTGAACGAAGGCCAGAAGGTCACCTTCGACGCCGTGCGCGATCCGCGCAAGGGCAAGACGGCGGCTGAAAACCTGCGCGTGGCCTAAATCCACGTTCAGTAAACGGCTTTGAAGGGGCGGCGGCATGGTCACATGCCGCCGCCCTTTCTGTTTCAGGGGTAAAGCATGACCAAAGAAGAATTCATTGAATTCGACGGCATCATCGCCGAAGCGCTGCCCGATGGCCGCTTCCGCGTGAAGCTGGAGAATGGGCACGAGATCATCGCCTACACCGCCGGTCGCATGCGCAAAAGCCGCATCCGCTCCCTGGCCGGCGACCGCGTGACGGTGGAGATGACACCCTATGACCTGACCAAGGGCCGCATCACCTATCGTCACAAGGACGAGCGCCCCGCCGGTGCCGGCGGCCCGCCGCGCCGTCCTGGCGGCCCGCCGTTCCGGCGCTGACATCAGACACAAAAAAGGGGGAGCGGATCGCCGCTCCCCCTTTTCAATAGCCGGAACGCGGGGTGATTACGAAACCACCGCCTCCCCCACTTCAAACACCGCTTCCGTCTTCTCCTTGATCTCCTCAAGCGTCACGCCGGGAGCCAGTTCGATCAGGGTCAGCGGGCCGGTGCCGTGCTTGTCCACCTGGAACACGCCCAGGTCGGTCACCACCAGATCGACAACGCGCGTACCGGTCAGCGGCAGGGTGCAGGCCTTCAGCAGTTTCGGCTCGATGGCGCCCGTCTTCTTGTCGACGGCGCAATGCTCCATCACCACCACGACCTTCTTGACGCC
>JAEMSB010000534.1:0-1313 GCA_016463045.1 Niveispirillum sp. | reverse complement strand
GCCCATGCCCTTCACCATCTTGCCGGGGATCATCCAGTTGGCCAGATCGCCATTGCCGGCGACCTGCATGGCGCCGAGCACCGACAGGTCGATATGCCCGCCACGGATCATGGCAAAGCTGTCGGCGCTGCTGAAATAGCTGCTGTAAGGCAGCTCGGTGATGGTCTGCTTGCCGGCATTGATCAGGTCGGCATCCTCTTCCCCTTCAAACGGGAAGGGGCCCATGCCCAGCATGCCGTTTTCCGACTGGAGCGTGACATGCATCCCCTCGGGGATGAAGTTCGCCACCAGGGTCGGAATACCGATGCCCAAATTCACATAGAAACCGTCGCGCAACTCCTTGGCGGCGCGGGCGGCCATTTCCTCACGGGTCCAAGCCATGGTCCGTCTCTCCCTTGCCGTTAGTCGCGCTTACGCGTGGTGCGCTGTTCGATGCGCTTTTCATGCGCGCCCTCGATGATGCGCTGCACGAAAATGCCCGGCGTGTGGACATGATCGGGGTCGATCGTGCCGACATTTACCAGCTGCTCCACCTCGGCCACCGTGACCTTGCCTGCCATGGCCATCATGGGATTAAAGTTCCGGGCCGTCTTGCGATAGATCAGGTTGCCTTCGGTATCGCCCTTCCAGGCCTTCACGATGGCCAGATCGGCGCGCAGGCCCCGTTCCATGACATAGGTCTCGCCGTCGAACTCGCGCAGTTCCTTGCCTTCGGCCACCAGCGTGCCCACGCCCGTCTTGGTGAAGAAGGCGGGGATGCCCGCACCGCCGGCGCGGATACGCTCGGCCAGGGTGCCCTGCGGGTTGAATTCAAGCTCCAGCTCGCCCGACAGGAACTGCTGTGCGAACAGCTTGTTCTCACCCACATAGGAGCTGATCATCTTCTTGATCTGCTTGGTCTCCAACAACTGGCCCAGGCCGAAGCCATCCACGCCCGCATTGTTGGAGATGACCGTCAGGCCCTTCACGCCCGACAGCTTGATGGCCGCGATCAGATTTTCGGGAATGCCGCAGAGGCCGAACCCGCCGGCCATCACGGTCATGTCATCGCGCAGCAGCCCCGCCAGGGCCGATACGGCGTCGGTATAGACTTTCTTGGTCATGAGCGTGCCCGCGGCCTCCTCCATTATGTGGGCTTTTCCCTTGAGGTGTACGGCGGTGCAGCATGGGTGTCAATGCGCCATCCCACATAATATGAAACATGATTCAATTTTCATGTTTGATGTGTCCGACAGGCGACAAATCGACCGCCATGTTACGAATGTTACACCTGTGGCGCGTGGGCATCGGTCACGGCATGATCATCGCGATGG
>JAEMSB010000533.1 GCA_016463045.1 Niveispirillum sp. | reverse complement strand
GCGGCTGGCTGGTCCGTACCGCCCGCCGCGATCATTTCATATTCCCGCCCTGTTCTGCGCCCATTGCGGGGCGAGACTGGGTGGTATCGGGTATTGTCCCCGGAGGCTTCGTCCATGGCCCAGGTCCGTTTCCGCACCGCCGTCGCCCCCCTGCGCCGCGCCGCCGCCCGCAGCAGCGCACCCCGCCTGCCCAGCGTCGATCAGATGGTGGCCCGCCTGGAACCGTCGGAACCCATGCACTGCATCCGCCCGGCCACCCTGCGCGCCACCGCCGGCCGGTTCCTGGACCTGTTCGGCAAGGCGACGGGCGATATGGGCGATGTGCTGTATGCCGTGAAGTGCAATCCCGACCCGGCTTTCCTGCGCGCGCTGTACAATGGCGGCATCCGGCATTTCGACTGTGCGTCGCCGGCGGAAATCCGCGTGGTGCGGCAGATGTTTGCCGATGCGCAGATCCATTACATGCACCCGGTCAAGAACCGCGCCGCCATCGCCAAGGCCTACAATGACTATGCCGTGCGCGACTTCTCGCTGGACAGCATGGAGGAGTTGGACAAGATCGCCGCCGTTACCGGCAATGCAACCGACCTGGGCCTGTTCATCCGTCTCGCCATGCCCAAGGGCAAGGCCGCCTATGATTTGTCGGGCAAGTTCGGGGCGCAGTTTGATGAGGCCGTCACCCTGCTGCGCCGCGCCCGGACCGTGGGTGCGCGGGTCGGCCTGTGCTTCCATGTCGGCAGCCAGATGCTGGAACCGGCTGCCTATGGCCGTGCCCTGGATCTGGCGGGCCGGGTGATTGAGGCCGCTGGCGTTGCCATCGACGTTCTGGATGTGGGCGGCGGCTTCCCCGTCGCCTATCCGGACATGGACCCGCCCGACCTGACGCTGTACATGGACGAAATCGCCCGTGGCATAGCGGCGCTGAACCTGCCGGCCGATACCCGCATCTGGTGCGAGCCGGGCCGCGCCCTGGTGGCCGCCGGCGGGTCCGTGGTGGTGCAGGTGGAGCGCCGCCGGGGCAGTGACGAGCTGTTCATCAATGACGGCGTCTATGGCAGCCTGTCGGATGCGGGCGTGCCCGGCTTCCTGTTCCCCTGCCGCCTGATCCGCCGCACCGATGCACCGCTCGCCCCGTTCAGCTTCTGGGGTCCCACCTGCGACAGTGCCGACCGCATGAAGGGGCCGTTCCTGCTGCCGGGCGACGTGCAGGAAGGCGACTGGATCGAGATCGGGCAGCTGGGCGCCTATGGCGCCACCCTGCGGACGGAGTTCAACGGGTTCGATCAGGCGCATCTGGTCGAAGTGTGCGATGGCCCGCTGCTGGACACGGCTGGCCATGCCGCCACCCTATCGGTCTGCGCGGCCTGATGCGGCGCGGTTCGCGTCACAGGGAGTATAATTGGCAAGGTACTGAGAATAATGCCATCGCCTGCGCAACGATCGTGCCGCCCACAGGCCTATCCCCAAGTTTATCAGGGTTAAAGTCCAGATCGGGAAACAGCAAAAAAAGCTGTTCGCCGTTCCTTTCGCCGATGATCGCCGGGGTGTTACACGATTATTTCACATGCGCGTCGTTGCACCCTGCATCAGGCCGATGATAGTTTGACACGCATCATCTTCACTAATCGCAACGCTTGATATAGCATTGTGACAATTCCAACCGGGCGCGGTCCCATCCATCTGGGCGGGGCCGTGCCTTTCTGTTGTCCTGCATCACGTCTGAAGCACGTCAACCCCACAGCCATGAGGCTCCCATAGGCGGGTAATAGCCCCGGAGAACCCACGAAAATGACCCAATATCAGAAGCATTGTGCCCTTCCCGGGCGTCTTGTGATGGTAGGATTCGGCAGCATCGGTCAAGGTGTGCTGCCTCTGATTCTGCGGCATATCGAAATTGACCGACAGAACATCACCATCATCACGGCGGACGAGCGCGGCCACGGTGAGGCTGACTATTTCGGCATCAAGTTCGTCAAGGAACCGCTGACCCGGCAGAATTACCGGGCCATGCTGGAACCCCTGCTCTCCAAGGGTGATTTCCTGCTCAACCTGTCGGTGGATGTCTCCTCCACGGCCCTGGTGGAGCTGTGCGCCGAACGCGGCGCGCTCTATCTCGACACCTGCATCGAACCCTGGCCCGGCGGTTACACCGACCCCAGCCTGTCGCCCTCCATGCGCTCCAACTACGCGCTGCGCGAAACGGCGCTGGCGCTCCGGGGCAAGCTGGGGACGAACGCACCCACGGCCGTGCTGACCCATGGCGCCAATCCCGGCCTTGTCTCCCACTTTGTGAAGCAGGCGCTGCTGAACATTGCGGAGGATACGGGCCGTGATGTGACCGACGTGCCCGCCGACCGCGCCGCCTGGGCCGCCTTGGCGCACGATCTGGGCGTAAAGGTCATCCATATCGCCGAACGCGACACCCAGGTCTCCTCCATCCCGAAAAAGCGGGGGGAGTTCGTTAATACCTGGTCCATCGACGGCTTCATCTCCGAGGGGTGTCAGCCGGCGGAGCTGGGCTGGGGCACGCATGAGGCGACGTTCCCGCCCGACGGCATCCGTCATGATTTCGGCTGTCAGGCCGGCATCATCCTGAACCGCCCCGGCGTGACACAGCGCGTGCGCACCTGGACCCCGATGGAAGGCCCCTTCCACGGCTTCCTGATCACGCATAGCGAGGCGCTGTCGATCCCCGATTACCTGACGGTGCGCGACGCGGACGGCAAGACGCTCTACCGCCCCACCTGCCACTATGCCTATCACCCCTGCGACGACGCGGTGAAATCCATCCACGAATTTGCCGGCAAGAATTTCGTGCAGCAGGAAACCCAGCGCCTGCTGATGAAGGAAATCATCGACGGCGTGGACGAACTGGGCGTGCTGCTGGCCGGTCATGAAAAGGGTGCCTACTGGTTCGGCTCGCAGCTCACCTGTTCGGAAGCCCGCCAGCTGGTCGAATTCAACAGCGCCACCAGCCTGCAGGTGACGGTCGCCGCCTTGTCCGGCATGATCTGGGCCATCGAAAACCCCGATCGCGGCATCGTCGAAGCCGACGATATGGATTTCCAGCGCTGCCTGGATATCTGCATGCCCTATCTGGGGCCGGTAGTCGGTGCCTACACGGACTGGACGCCGCTGGACGGGCGCAACAAGCTGTTCGTGGAGGACGTGGACATGTCCGATCCGTGGCAGTTCAAGAATATTCGGGTGGTTTGAGTTAGGGCATGTAGGGGGTGAGATTTCCACCCCCTACATGCCATTAATG
>JAEMSB010000532.1 GCA_016463045.1 Niveispirillum sp. | reverse complement strand
GCGATACGGGCCAGACGGGCATGGGCCTCCAGATGCATGTCGGTGCCATGCACCGGCAGGGCGATGCGCGGACGGACCAGCGCATAGAGTTCGCGCAGTTCGTTGGCGCCGGGATGGCCGGAGACGTGCAGTGGCTCGCCACCCATCAGTTCGTGCCCCATCAGCACCTCCACCCCGCGCGCACGCAGCTTGGAGACAACCTTTTCCACCGACTCTTCATTGCCGGGGATGACACGGGCCGACAGGACCACCGTGTCACCGGCGCCAAACGGCGGGAAACGGCGTTCGCCGCGCGCCAGCTTGGCGAGCGCCGCCTTTTCCTCGCCCTGCCCGCCGGTGCAGATCAGCGCGACCTTGTCGCGGTCCAGACCCTTCAGATGGGCGGGTTCGGTCAACGGTTCCGGCACATGGTTCAGCAGGCCCAGGTCACGGGCCACTTCCTCGCAATTGCGCATGGAACGTCCGGCCAGCGCGACCTGACGGCCGGCATCGGTGGCGGCAGAGATGGCAGACGCCACGCGCGCCACATTGGTGGCGAAGCAGCAGATGGCGATCTGGCCCTTGCGTGTGGCGAACAGCCGGTCAAAGGCACGGCGCACCTGCGCCTCCGATGTTGACGGCAGATCCTTGTGCGCGTTGGTGCTGTCACACAACATGGCCAGCACGCCATCATCACCCAGCTTGCGCAGGGCGTCGAAATCGGTGGCCTGACCGATACCGGGCTCCGGATCGAACTTCCAGTCGCCGGTATGCAGGACGGTGCCTGCCGCCGTATCGATGGCCAGTGCCACCGGTTCCGGGATCGAATGGGTCATGCGGATG
Source organism: Niveispirillum sp. (assembly GCA_016463045.1). GTDB lineage: Bacteria > Pseudomonadota > Alphaproteobacteria > Azospirillales > Azospirillaceae > Niveispirillum. The sequence continues at coordinate 2,448 of JAEMSB010000532.1, read as the reverse complement.
GAGCGGAAGCCGAAAGGCCCGATGTTGAACGCACCACCGACGGGGTAGCTGTTCAACTCCACCTTTTCCAGCACACCAGCCTCATCCAACCGGCGGGAAATCAGCTTGGTCGCGAACGGCGTGGCATAGATGGGGCAGTCGATACCTTGCGGCCACAGCCGGTCGATGCCGCCGATATGGTCCTCATGCGCGTGGGTGACCACCAGGGCCAGCAACCGGTCGCGGATAGGGGCAAGGAAGGCGGGGTGCGGGACGATACAGTCCACGCCCGTCGTATCAGGATCGGGGAAGGCAATACCTGCATCGACCAGGACCCAGGCGCCATCATGGCCGTACAGGGTCCAGTTCATGCCGATGCGGCCCAGGCCGCCCAACGGCACAACCAGAACTTCGCCCTTGCCCGGCACGGGCCAGCGGCGATCATAGTCGGTATAGCGGTGGAAGGGGATAACCGTGGCGTCCGCCCGGTCCATGTCCGCGCCAGCCCCGATGCGGGGGAACGCGGTGGCGCTTTCATGCAAAGCGTCGAAATCAGTCTCTTTCATGCCTTACCTTTATGTCGCATTGCAGCACCCAAGTCAAAGGTGCCGCACGCGGGTCAGGCATGGGTTTTTGGATCAGGATGCGGATGCTGCGTCCAGTTCCTTGAACAGGCGCGAAGCGGCGTGAAAGGCACTGTTTGCCGCCGGAACACCGCAATAGATGGCCGCCTGCAGGATCAGTTCCTTGATCGTATCGCGCGACATGCCATGGGTGATGGCGGCGCGGACATGCATGACAAATTCCTCCTCCCGGTTCAGGGCGATCATCATCGACATCACCATCAGACGCCGAGTGGTGTGGTCAATGCCGGGCCGCGTCCATATCTCCCCCCAGGCATAGCGGGTGATCAGGTCCTGGAAATCCGCCGTAAAGTCGGTGGTGTTTGCGATGGCTCGATCGACATGCGCATCACCCAGGACGGAGCGTCGGGCCTTGAAGCCCTCTGCCTTGCGTTCGGCTTCATCCATGATCAATCCTTCAGGAAGGACAGGAGGGCGGCAGTGAATGCCTCTGCCTGTTCGATATTCGATAAATGCGCCGCTTCAAGCCCCACCAGAGTTGCACCGGGGATCAGGCGGACCAGTTCATGGCTTTTCGCGATGGGGGTGGCCGGGTCATGAAGGCCGCCGATTACCAAGGTGGGAACCGGGATGCGCGGCAGCGACGCCCGCTGATCCATATCGCGTACGGCAGCACAGCAGGCCGTGTAGCCTTCAACCGGGGTCGCATGCAGCATGGCGGTGATCGGTGCGACGGCCGTTGGATGGGCGGTGCGGAAGGGTTCGGTGAACCAGCGCTCCACCACACCATTGACGATGGCCGCCATGCCCTGTGCCTTCACCAGGGCGATGCGGGCATTCCAGGGGTCCGGCGGCGACATTTCGGCGGCGGTGTTGCACAGGACCAGGTGCGAAAGGCGTTCCGGGGCATTGGCCCCCAGCCACTGCCCCACCATCCCGCCCTTTGACAGGCCTGCGAAACGCACCTTTTCGAAGCCCAGTACATTCAGCAGGCCGATGGCATCGCGACCCAGCAGATCAATGCTGTAGGGACCGGTGGGGGCGTCTGACAGGCCATGGCCCCGGCTGTCATAGCGCAGAACGCGGAAATGCTCTGTCAGGGCCGGCATTTGCGGCGCCCACATCTCCATGTTCGTGCCCAATGAGTTGGATAGCAGCAGAACCGGCGCCCCCTGTGGCCCATCCAGGCGCCAATGCAGACGGCAGCCATCTGCAAGGGTCACATACTCGGCCATCACTTCATCTCCCGCTCATAGGTGGTCAGCACGGCGGCCACGAAGTCCACGGCTGACCCAAGGTAGCTTTCCGGCTGCATAAGGACTGAAAGGCGTTCACGTGAAAGATGTGTGGTGATCGTGGGGTCGGCCACCAGTTCCTCCAGCAGTCCATGGCCGGCAGTGACCGCGCGTTTACAGGCCGCCTCCACGATCTTACCCGCATCATGGCGTCCCGACGCCTCCGCCAGTGACTGCGTTACTGCCTCTGCCATCATCAGGCCGTTGGTCAGGTCCAGGTTGACGCGCATGCGGGCCGGGTCCAGTTCCAGGCCGGATAGCGTGTCGGCCATATGGGCCATGGCGCCGGAGGTCAGGGCGAACAGTTCCGCCAGCGTCAACCATTCGGCATGCCAGCCGCCGACGCCGCGTTCCTGTTCCTGCACCATGGCGGTCAGCAGCGTGGCGACCAGACCGGGGGCACGGGCGGCGGCGGACAGGGCGATGGTGGTGCCCACGGGATTGCGCTTGTGCGGCATGGCGGACGATCCGCCCTTGCCGGCGGCGGCAGGCTCAAACGCTTCCGCCACCTCTGACGACATCAGGTGGGCGATGTCGCGGGCAATCTTACCAAGGCTGCCGGTCAGCAGACCCAGGGCTGCCCCCATATC
>JAEMSB010000531.1 GCA_016463045.1 Niveispirillum sp. | reverse complement strand
GCGTCGGCACCATCCGGGGAAAACCAGTCCGGCGGGACGCGGGCGTGGCCGGGCTTGGGCTTTTTTTCCGACGGTTGCAGCAGGTCCCCGCCCAGGCCCAGCCGGTCGGCAGCCCACAGGGTGGCGCGCATATCGCCGCTGGCCACGGCATGGTAGATGCTGTCGACCACCAGGGTGCGCAGGGAGACGAAGCGGCTTTCCGCCTCCCGCCGCAGCAGGGCGCGTTCTTCGGCGATGCGGCGGCGCAGATTGTGGGACCGTTGCAGGGCACGCCAGATGGTGGTGCGCGACACGCCATATTCCGCCGTGATCTCCTTGATCTTGCGGCCCGCCGCGATGTGGAAGGCGATCTTGGCCCAGGCGACGTCCGTCACCTTGCGGGAGACGTAACCCTCCGTCAGATGCTCATCGGGAGCGAAGCCCACATCCTCGGTAAAGGGCTTGGTATGAAGGTCGGAGGAACCGCGCCACCAGGCCTCTGACTGTTCCTGCGGCGTCAGGGTGGGGTGGTCGGTGTCGTAGGGATTATGGGACAAGGACATGGGGCAGCACTCCCGAAGGCAAGGGATGGGTCCATGATCCTAGCAGGTTTTGGGAATTTATTCCATGAATGGGATGAGTGGCGTAGGTCAGGTCGAGGGCGTCGGCCCGAGCCCTGACAGATAAGGATTGAAAGCCTTTGCTGTCAGAGCTCGCCTTTCGGCTCGACCTGACCTACGGGTGCTTTGGAGAGGTTTGATCCTGTGGCCCCTGGGTCCCGGCTTTCGCCGGGATGACGAAGGGGGGCGGGTTAAGGGAAGCCCCCTTACCGCTTTCCGCCCATGACGATGTCGCCCAGGGGGCCCAGCACGCTGCCTTCGCCCTTGCCGGCACCCGGCATGGCGGCGGACAGCATGCGACCGGCCAGACGGGAGAAGGGCAAGGATTGTATCCAGACGCGGCCAGGGCCGCGCAGGGTGGCGAAGAACAGACCCTCACCGCCGAACAGCACGGATTTCACGCCCCCGACCTGCACCAGATCGAAATCGATATCGGGGGTGAAGGCGGCCACACAGCCGGTATCGACATGCAGCACCTCCCCCGGTGCCAGTTGCCGTTCCATGACGGTGCCGCCGACATGGGCGAAGACCCAGCCATCGCCCGTCAGGCGCTGCATGATGAAGCCTTCACCACCGAACAGGCCCGTCAGGATGCGGCGCTGAAAATGAATGCCGATGGACACGCCCTTGGCCGCCGCCAGGAAACTGTCCTTCTGACAGATCAGGCCACCGCCCAGATCGGCGAGGTTGAGCGGCAGGATGGTGCCGGGGAACGGGGCTGCGAAGGCGACACGGGCCTTGCCGCGCCCGGTTTGCGTGAAGACGGTGGTGAACAGGCTTTCACCGGTCAGCACCCGCTTGCCGGCCCCGATCAGCTTGTCCAGGAAACCAGCCGATTCGTTGCCATCGCCGAAGATGGTATTCATCTCCACCGACGGGTCCTTGTAGACCATGGCCCCAGCCTCGGCGATGGCACTTTCGCCGGGGTCAAGCTCGACCTCGACGAACTGCATCTCCTGCCCGTGGATCTTGAAATCGATCTGGTCGGCACGTGAATAGCGGCCCCCGCCACGCGGCGGGGGTGGGGGAGCACCGGCGCTGCCCCAGGGGCTGTCCTGCGGCGTCAGTTCGGCCACGGCGCGCACGGGCAGCCATTCAGCCATGCCATTGCGCCAGCAGAAGGCATCCGGATGGGCGCGCACATAGTCCAGCGCCGCCTGCCCGTCCAGCGGGCCGACCCGGTCGTCATCATCGTGGAAGAACCATTGCGTCATGATGTGTCACCCCCCGTTTGCCACGCCGCCGGTGCGGCGGGTCATCATGCATATCGGGTTGGGACCGAACAAGAAAAAGGCCGGCTGCGCGTGGCGAGCCGGCCAATTTCCACACGACACAAGGTGCCGGTTATTCTTCGTCCTCGGCCACCGCCGGGTCCATATCCTCGTCCACGGCATCCATGTCCGGGGTTTCCGGTTCCGGGCGGCCACGGCGTGCGCGTTCCAGGGCGGCATCCAGCTCACGCTGGCTGCACAGGCCCAGCAGGACGGGGTTGCGCGCCTTGATATTGGCGGCATTCCAGTGGGTCTTGTCGCGCACGGCGGCGATGGTCGGCTTGGTGGTGCCGATCAGCTTGCAAATCTGCGCATCCGACAGTTCCGGATGGGCCTTCAGCAGGTGGGCGATGGCGTCGGGCTTGTCGCCGCGCTTGGTCACCGGGGTGTAGCGCGGGCCCTTGGACCGGGCCACCGGTTGCGGCAGATCCTGCACGCGCATGCGCAGCTTCAGGTTGGGGTTGGCTTCGACGCGGGCGATCTCTTCCGCCGTCAGTTCGCCGCCGGCCACCGGGTCACGACCGACCATGCCCACCGCCACTTCGCCGTCGGCGATGGCCTGCACTTCAAGCTCATGCATGCCGCAGAATTCCGCAACCTGCTCGAAGGTGAGACTGGTGTTCTCGACCAGCCAGACGGCAGTGGCCTTCGGCATCAGGGGCTGTGCCATGCTTCCTCCTCAAACGCTTCGCCGGCACCCAGCCAGCAGAAAATCAATCCGTTAACGCAAAAGCCGCCCGTCGCGCGCGGGAGGGGCCCCGCGCAGCCAACCGGACGGACAAGTCAACGACCCGTTCACCTATAGCGTTCCGAGACGGGACAAGCCACGGGATTTTTTAGGGGATTGAGGTAGTGCGATTACAAAACCAGCATGATCTTGCCGATATGGGTGGAGCTTTCCATCAACCGGTGGGCGTCGGCGGCGTGATCCAGGGGGAAGGTTTGGGCAATCACGGGGCGCACCTGACCACCCGTGACCAGGGGCCAGACCTTTTCCCGGACCGTCGCCGCCAGCGCCGCCTTCTGCGCCGTTGTGCGGGCACGCAGGGTGGAGCCGGTCAGGGTCAGGCGCTTCATCATGATCGGCGCCAGGTTCAGTTCCACCTTCGGCCCGCGCAGGAAGGCGATGGAGATGTGACGGCCTTCCAAGGCCAGACAGTCGATATTGCGGGGCAGATAATCGCCGCCCACCATGTCCAGTACGACATTGACGCCCTTGCCGCCCGTGGCTTCTTTCACCACCGAAACGAAATCCTGGGTCTTATAGTCGATCGCGTGATCGGCCCCCAGGGCCCGGCAGGCCTCCACCTTGTCGGCCCCGCCGGCGGTGGCGAAGACGGTGGCGCCCAGGGCCTTGGCCAGCTGAATGGCGATGGTGCCGATGCCCGACGTGCCGCCATGCAC
>JAEMSB010000530.1 GCA_016463045.1 Niveispirillum sp. | reverse complement strand
CTCGTCAGGCTCATAACCTGAAGGCCGCAGGTTCAAATCCTGCCCCCGCATCCAAATCAACACAAAAAGCCCCGTCGGTGAAATCCAACGGGGCTTTCTGCTGTCCGTAATTCCTATAAAACCCAAAAAATAACACGTCAGCCGTGTGTTGTGGTGCGTAGCCAGGGGGGAGAGGCCAACGCCTCCCGAAGCGATTGCAGGAATACGTTGGCGCGGCTGCTGCGGCCCCGGCGCGCATGCACCAGCGCCACCACATCGGCCGGTGGCAGGGACCATTCGGGCAGAACCTGATGCAAGCTTTGCGCTGCAAGGTCTCTGGCCACGTCCCACTCGCTTCTCACAATGATACCGGCCCCGGAAAGTGCCCAGTCACGAATGACTTCGCCATCGTTGGTCGACATGGTCGGTTTGATCCTTACCGTCGCACTGCCCTGCGTCGGGTGTGTGAATCGCCAAAGCGTCACATCCTCGTTATTTTCCCGCAAAGCCAGGCATCGATGCAGGGCGAGATCTTCGGGCTTTTCGACCGGTGGGTGACTTGTGAGATAAACCGGTGCTGCGCACAGCAGACGCCGGTTAGGAGCTAGGGTTGTTACCAACCGGTCGCTTTCCGGCAGGGTGCCGATATGGACGACGATATCCCAGCTCTCGGACATCTCCCGTATGGGACTGTCGGACAGTTCCAGGGTCACGGTTGCGGCGGGATGCCGCCGGGCGAAGTCCTGCACGATGGGGGCGACATACCGTCGTCCGAAACCATGTGGCGCAGCGATCCGCAGATGCCCACGCACCTGGGACGTCCGCCGGGCAAGGCGTTCGGACAAGTCGTCCATGGCGTCGATGATCTCGCGCCCCTCCGATGCGAGAAGTTCCCCCTCGTCGGTGAGCGTAAGACCGCGTGAGGTCCGGTCGACAAGAGTGACGCCAATCCGCACTTCCAGTGCACGAAGGCGCTGGGTTACTGCTGGCGCCGTCACGTTCAGCCGCCGCGCCGCCTCCGCCAATGAATGGGAAGTGGCGATCATTGCAAAGAAACTCAGATCTTCTGTTGAGATCATAAGTCCAGCCTTAACCAAACATAAATTAACAGTTAATTGCGACATTCATGTTTTTGCATAATCCTGTTTCAGGCGCAATGCCTCCGGGACCAGCGGCTCCATTCGCGGTCATTGGCATGAGAAGGTGGATTATGGCGTTTACGGTCTGTGATCGGCACTACATTGGTGGCCTCTGGACGGCCCCATCCACACCCGGGGAGGCGATGTCGGTCATCAATCCGGCTACGCTGAAGGAGATCGGACGCGTCGCGCCCGGTCATGCCGATGATATCGACCTTGCCGTCGCCGCAGCGCGGGCGGCCTTTCCCGCATTCTCCGCCAGCTCGGTTGCCGATCGTACCACCCTGCTTCGCCGAGTACTCACACTGATGGAGCAGCGGGCGGAGGAATTGGCCCGGGCGATCAGCACCGAAATGGGGGCGGCGATCAGCTTTTCACGGGCCTCCCAGGTCCCCTTCGGTATCGCGCATGTGCGTGCCGCCATTGAGGTGCTGGGGACCTATGACTTCATCCGCCAGCAGGGAACGACGGCGATCATCAAGGAGGCCATTGGCGTCTGCGGACTGATCACGCCATGGAACTGGCCCCTGTATCAGGTCACGGCCAAGGTGGCACCGGCCATCGCGGCGGGATGCACGATCGTGCTGAAGCCCAGCGAGATGTCGCCGCTCAGCGCCGATCTGTTTGCCCGGATCATGCATGATGCCGGGACGCCGCCGGGCGTCTTCAACCTTGTCCATGGCACCGGACCGCAGGTGGGCGCCCCGCTTGCCGCGCACCCGGATGTGGACATGATCTCCATCACGGGGTCGACCGGTGCCGGCATTCTGGTCGCGCAGGCCGCGGCACCGACCGTGAAGCGTGTCACCCAGGAACTGGGCGGCAAGTCCCCCAACATCCTGCTGGATGATGCCGATTTCGAGCGTGTCGTGCCGTTGGGTGTGGCATCGGCCTTCCGCAATGTCGGGCAGTCCTGCAGCGCCCCCACCCGCATGCTGGTTCCGGCTAGCCGGTTGGCGCAGGTTGAGGAACTGGCGGCGAAGGCCGCTGCCGCCATGACGGTAGGTGATCCGATGCAGGAGGGGACGGTGCTGGGGCCCGTCTCCACCCCGGCGCAGTTCGACAAGGTGCAGGCCATGATCGCCATCGGTATGGCGGAAGGGGCAAAGCTTGTCTGCGGCGGGCCAGGGCGGCCCGAAGGGCTGAAACAGGGCTATTTCGTGCGGCCAACCATCTTCTCCCAGGTGCGGTCGGACATGCGTATCGCCCAGGACGAGATATTCGGCCCGGTCCTTTGCCTGATCCCCTATGCCGACGAGGAAGAGGCGGTGAGCATCGCCAACGATACGGTTTACGGCCTGGGCTCCCATGTGCAGTCCGCCGATCTGGACCGCGCCCGGCGGGTCGCGTCGCGGATCCGGGCCGGGCAGGTCCATATCAACCATCCCGCCTGGGACGCCCATGCCGCCTTCGGTGGCTACAAACAGTCCGGAAACGGCCGGGAATATGGGGTGTTCGGCATGGAGGAGTATCTGGAGACCAAGGCCGTGCTGGGCTATTTCCCGCAATGATTGACGGCATTAAGTCCAGCCTTATCCAATCATGCAGAAGTCGTTAATTGCGCCGCGTTGATCGCGCGAGCACCATTGAAATCACCCTATCTGCGAGGACCTATCCTGTGACGCACGCGGACACAATGACGAACCCTGACACGGCCGCGGCGCCGGTGCGGTTGGCGGACCTTGAGACGCCCTGTCTGATCCTGGACGCCGACCGCATGGACCGCAACATTGCCCGCCTGCGGCGGCGGCTTGCATCCCTTGGTGTTTCGCTGCGCCCGCATCTGAAGACGGCGAAGTCTGCCGATGTGGCGCGCCGGGTGATGACGAGCGCGGAAGGTCCGGCAACGGTCTCCACCCTGAAGGAGGCGGCGTATTTCGCGGCAGCCGGCGTCAAGGACATGATCTATGCCGTCGGCATCGCGCCGGCCAAGCTTGCCAAGGTGTTGCAGCTTCGTCAGGACGGGGTCGATATCGCCGTTGTCCTGGACACCGTTGAACAGGCCGAAGCCGTGGCGGCGGCGTCACGGGCGGCGGGCCATGCCATCCCGGCGCTGATCGAGATCGATTGCGATGGCCACCGGTCGGGCGTCCTTCCCGATGACGCCGACCGTCTGCTGGCCATCGGGCGGGCGCTGGTGCTGAACCCGGCCCTTTTGCTTCTGGACGAGCCA
>JAEMSB010000529.1 GCA_016463045.1 Niveispirillum sp. | reverse complement strand
AGCCTGTATCGATCAAAGCGGTACCGCCCGCGATGCGGGACACACAGGCACAGAGTTTCGATCCTTCATGCTTCTCGCTCTCTGCAAGGAACACGTCACGGTGATCGATCTCCCCGCTATGATTCAGCACCTCTACAGCACAGAGCCCACATTCTCCGCGCCGGCAATCATGAATCATCGGGATGCCGGCATCGGTCAGTGCATCCAGCAATGAGCGGTCGGACGGGACAGTGACCTCCGTTTCATAGCCGACGACTTTGACGGTAAATGGCGTTTCGGTGAAACGGCCTGTGTCGCCGAATACCTCGTACCGGAAGCGGCTGGTCGAGCGGCCTGCCTTGGCCCAGGCGCGTTTGGCGGCCTCCAGCATGGGCAGGGGGCCGCAGATATACAGTTCCCCATGAGGCGACAGGGCCGCAATGGCCCGGTCCAGATCAATCATCGCGCCCTGATCCTGCGGATGCACGGCCAGACCATTCCCCAGCAGGGCACGCAGCGTGTCGATGAACGGCATCGCGGCCAAGCTCTGCCCGCCATATTCCATGCGCACAGCGACGCCGCGCGCCGTCAGTGCCTGCGCCATGCCATAGATCGGGGTAACGCCGATGCCACCGGCCAGCAGCAGATAGTCCGGTGCGCGCCAGGACAGGTCGAACCGGTTCTCCGGCGTGGTGATCCGCACTTTGTCACCCGGCTTCAGCCCAAACATGAAGCGCGAGCCGCCCCGGCTGTTGGGATGCAGTTTCACCCCGACTGCAACGTGGCCGGGGGCTGCGTCGGGCAGACAGGAATAGGTTCGGATGGCATGGCCCGATGCGATGCTGGTACGGATCGCGATATGTGAACCGGGATCAAAGGCGGGCAGGGCGACGGCGGCGGCAAACTCCACACGGCGCACGCCCTCTGCGATATTATCCACGCGCACAATGGTGGCATCAAGCCAGACGGCATCATTCTTCATTCTGATTTCCTCCCTTATGGGGTGGCTTAGCAAGCAACCAGGGCCAGGGCAGGGAAGCGGCGCAGAGCATCGCTGCCGCCCTCCATCACCTGTTCCAGGTTGCGCCGCGCCAACCGCGCATGCTCCCGCGCCACGGCCTCGGCCCTGGCGCCTTCACGCAAACCGATGGCCTCTACCAGGGCGCGATGCTGTGCCTGTGCCAGAACCAGTGAATGTGGCACCACTGCCGATCCCGGCTTGTCCAGAAAGGCGCTGGGCGATGCGAAAGGCAGGCGGGTGATCCGGTCGATCTCCCGCTCAATCGTCTCGCTACCCGACAGGCCGGACAGTAGCGCGTGGAATTCCGCATTCAGCGCCGTATAGCGGTCCAATGGCGGGTTTGCCATATCACTGACCATCACGGCGTCGATACCGTCCAGCACCCGGTTGATGGCGATCATCCGCCTTGGCTCAACGCCCCGCTCCGCCGCCAAGCGTGCGGCAGTGCCTTCCAGCACGCCGCGCAACTCAATGGCGTCGATGGCCTCATCCATCGTGAAACGGCGCGGGATGTGGCCACCGGATGGCACGCGCTCCAGCAGCCCTTCCTGTTCGAGCCGGGCCAGCGCCGCGCGGATCGGGGTACGGGAGATACCGAGCCTTTCCGCCAGCCCCGGTTCCGACAGCCTTTCCCCCGGTTCCACATCGCCGCGCAGAATCAGATCGCGGATGCCGGCCAGGGCACGCACTGTCTGTGCGGCGTCTTTGTTGTAGCTCATGCTTCCCGTCCCTATTCAGCAGCGGCGGACAGGGTGGGGCGGTTTTCCTTCTCGACCATCCGGTCGATCAGGCGGCGGGCCCACATCGACCCGGCGTCGATATTCAGATTATAGAAAATATGGCCAGGATTATCGTCGATGGCCCGCTGCTGCGCCTCCAGGATCTGTTCATCCTCCCGGAAGATGCCGGCCACGCCTTCCCTGATCTTATGGGTACGGGCCTGATTATGGATGTCGAAATTCCGCGCGAACGCCCAGAAATAGTGACAGGTCGTTTCCGTTTCGGGCGTCAGACAGTTGATGACGCGTCCATCTACGCCCTTTGACCGGTCCCCCTCCGGCGCGCCCATACCGGTGGGCGCCACACCAACCTCGATAATGATGGTGGAGGGGGCCGTGAAATTGATGATCTGCCAGCGGTCGACATGATCCTTGCGGCCCAGATTGTCGGCCCAGAAGGGCGGTGCCTCGATATCCACCATCCAGCGGGTGATGGTGGCTGTGGTGTCCGAATGGGTCGCCGTGAACGGCGCTTCCGCCACGGCATGATTGCCGATAGAACTGCCATGCACGAAGGTCTCGTGCGTAAGATCCATCAGATTATCGACCACCAACCGGTAATCACACTTGGCATGGATGACCTTGCCATCGGCAGCCCAGGCAGGATCATTGTTCCAATGGATGTCCGGGATCAGGGCAGGGTCGGCCAGGGACGGGTCACCCGGCCAGATCCACAGAAACCGGTAACGCTCCACCAGCGGATAGCTTTTCACACAGGCCGAGGGGTTGATGGTCTGTTGCGACGGCATGTATACACACCGCCCGGTATCGTCATAGGCCAGACCATGATAGCCGCAAATAACGCGGTCTTCCTCCAGCCGCCCCAATGACAGGGGCAGCAACCGGTGCCAGCAGGCATCGGCCAGGGCAACCGCAGAGCCGTCCAGCTTTCGATAGAGAACCACCTGTTTGCCGCAGATTGTGCGGGGGAGAAGCTTGCGCCCAACCTCCACATCATAAGCTGCCACATACCATGCGTTCAGGGGAAAACTCGCAGGCATCGGTCACCCTCCCATTGTTATGTTTCATAATCTAAATAGCTGTATACAGATAATGAGATTATGAGTCGATGACTAATCGAGGAAACTTTTGGCAAAAGTATGGGGATGGCGCGCATTCAGGCATGGTTGCGCCACGCATGGTGCCCAAGCGACTGCATCACCAATTTAAATGATCGGATTGACCGGGTTCAGTCCAACAGGCGGCGCAACGCTGTCAGATCCATCAGGATTTCCGACAGAATCTCACGCACTTCCGGCGACAGGGACTGTTTTGTCCGCCGCTTGGGGGCGGTCTTCTTTTCCAGGGGCGGGGGCTCATCCTCCTCATCCCCTTGCGTCGCAAGCAGGGCCAGCTCTTCGGCCGAACCGTCGTCACCCGCCTCGTCATCATCGAAAAGGCTTGGCATGCGGGTTCCTGGCGGGGGAAGCCCGGCTAAACCCCGCGACTCGCGCAACAGTTTTTGCACGCCCTTGATGGTGTAGCCGTCCTGATACAACAGCGACTGGATACGTCGGAGCAGTTCC
>JAEMSB010000072.1 GCA_016463045.1 Niveispirillum sp. | reverse complement strand
GATATTCGACGTCGCCTTTTCGCGGCGGATATGCTGCTCACGGGTGGACAGCGTCAGCACGAAACCGCGCTTGCCATCGGCATCCACCGTCTGACCGCACAGGCGGCCCGGCATCTGGCGCACATACTTGTCGCGGGTGGCGAACAGGCCCACGTAAGGCCCCCCGAAATTCAGACCATTGCCGATGCTCTGCCCCTCGCAGACGACGATATCGGCGCCCATGGAGCCGGGGGAGGGCAGCAGCCCCAGCGATACAACTTCCGTCACCACGACGATGACCATCACGCCCTTGGCGTGGGCGGCATCGCACAAGGCGGTGAAGTCGCGCAGATGCCCGAACAGGGACGGGGTCTGGACGACAACGCAGGAGGTTTCGGCATCCAGCAGGGCCGACAGATCCTCGGCATTCTTCCAATCCGGGGCCTGGGCGCGAATATCCATGCCCATCACCCCGCAGGTGGTTTCCACCACTTCGCGGTAATGGGGGTGCAGACCGCCGGACAGAATGACCTTGTTACGCTTATTGACGCGGGCGGCCATCAGGACCGCCTCTGCCGTACCGGTCGCCCCGTCATACATGGAGGCGTTGGCCACATCCATGCCGGTCAGCAGCGCCACCTGCGTCTGGAATTCGAACAGATATTGCAGCGTGCCCTGCGTCACCTCCGGCTGATACGGCGTGTAGCTGGTCAGGAACTCGCCCCGCAGCAGCATCTGATCGACCGAGGCGGGGACATGGTGCTTGTACGCACCCGCCCCCACAAAGAACGGCACGGACGAGGCCGTGACATTCTTGGCGGCCAGACGCGACAGGTGGCGTTCCACCTCCAACTCGCCCTTATGGTCGGGCAGGCCAGCGATCTTGCCCGGCAGACGGGCATGGTCGGGAACATCGCGGAACAGGGCATCCACACTGTCCACCCCAATGGTGGCCAGCATGGATGAACGGTCGGCATCGGTCAGCGGCAGGTAACGCATCACAGCCCCTCGGTGAAGGACTTGTAGGCGTCGGCATCCATCAGCGCCTCGAACTGCGCCATGTCCTTGATGGACATCTTGAAGAACCAGCCATCGGTTTCCGGCGCGGTATTGACCAGCGACGGGTCGTCGCCCAGGGCTGCATTGCCCTCCAGCACCGTACCATCGACGGGGGCGTAGATTTCCGAAGCGGCCTTCACCGATTCGACCACGGCGGCGTCCTTGCCCTGTTCCAGCACCTTGCCGGCGTCCGGCACCTCGACAAACACCACATCGCCCAGCGCATTCTGGGCATAGTCGGTGATGCCGACGGTGGCGACGCCGCCGTCCAGCTTGATCCACTCATGGTCCTTGGTGAAACGGATGGTCATGGGTCGGTCTTTCGTTTGGGGGTAACGTGGGAAAGGGCTTTAGCCCTTGAAATAACGATGCGGTGCAAAGGGCAGGGCGGCGACCTTGGCCGGCATTGCCTTGCCGCGCACGATCAGTTGGACATCCGTGCCGACGGCGGCGAAGCCGGTATCGACATAGCCCATGGCGACGGGGCCGCCGGCGGTGGGGCCGAAGCCGCCGCTGGTGATTTCCCCGATGCGGTTGCCGGACAGGTCCTGAATCTCGGTATGTTCGCGCGCCGGGGCCTTGCCTTCCGGTTGAATGCCCACGCGGCGGCGGGCGGGCCCGCCGGCCAGTTGGGCCTGAACCACGCCGGCACCGGGGAAGCCGCCTTCCGTCCGCCGCCGCTTGGAGATGGTCCAGTTCAGCGCGGCTTCAATCGGGCTGGTGGTGGTGTCGATGTCATGGCCGTAAAGGCAAAGCCCGGCTTCCAGGCGCAGCGAATCGCGCGCCCCCAGGCCGATGGCCTCCACGCCGTCCTGCGCCAGGATCAGGCGGGCCAGCTTCTCGGCATCCGCCGCACCCACGCTGATCTCATACCCGTCTTCACCGGTATAGCCAGACCGGCTGATCTGCACCGGCATACCGTCGATCACGGCGGTACTCGCGCTCATAAAGCCCATAGTGGCTGCCTCGGGCAGCAGGCGGGCCATGATTGCGGCTGCTTCCGGGCCTTGAAGGGCCAGCAGGCCGGCATCGTCGCCCAGGTAATCGATGGTAATATCGGCGGGCAGGTTGGCCTTCAGATGGGCCAAGTCTTCGGTCTTGCAGCCGGCATTGATCACCACATACAGATGATCCTCGAACCGCGTGACCATCAGGTCATCCAGGATGCCGGCGGTATCGTTGGTGAACATGGTGTAGCGGATGCGGCCTGGCGCCAAGGCGGCGATATCGCCGGGCACCAGCGCTTCCAGCGCCTTGATCACGCTGTCGATATCCGCGCCGCGCAGGCGGACCTGCCCCATATGGGACACATCGAACAGGCCGGCGCGAGCGCGCGTATGCAGATGTTCCTTCAGCACGCCCAGCGGATATTGCACCGGCATGTCATAGCCAGCGAACGGCACCATTTTGGCGCCCCGTTCCACATGCAGATCATAAAGCGGCGTACGCAGCAGGCTGGTGTCACCCAAGGCGGGGCACTCCCATCAGGACAGGTTTCACCCGTCACGGGGATCGTCCCCGCGGCGGTTGCCCCCCTCTGTCCTGGCCCCTGAGAGATTCGCGGCGCCATTCGGCGTCCACTTACTCCGTCGGTGGGCTGTCGGCCCGATGAATCGGACCCGCCTGCTTTCCAGATGTGCCTACCCTTCGCGGTCCTTTTGCCTGAGAGTTTCCGGGGGCGGTTGCTCCTTCGGCGCCGTTGGCCTGTTTCCAGGTTACCGGTCTCTCCCGCATGGGGTCGTCGGCTGATCGGCGCCAAACTACGCTTTGCGGCGCCGCTGTCAATGCAAACTCGTGCAGGGCAATGCCGCGCGGGGGGATGCCCCGCGCGATGGGCTTACCGGCCTTCGTTGCTGTTCCGGTTGGCCGCCACCTGTTCGGGCGTCAGCTGGAACCCGACCAGCACCTCAAACCAGCGGGCATCCATGGTCTTCGGCACGGGGATCACCTGGGTCAGGGTCTCCTGCGTGTCGCTGCCGACCGTCACGCTGGTGGTGAAGGTCTTCTTGGACAGGATGTTGCGGTTCGGGTCGGTGACGGCCACGAAATAGGTGACGGGAATGGTGCCGCCCGACGCACCCTCATTGGCGCGGCCCGTGATCATCACATTGGCGGCGATGGTGACGGACGTGTCGTCATAGCCGCAATTGGCCAGGATGCCCGACAGGATGGCCACACCCTGATCGGTACGCAGGGTTCCGGCATCGCGCAGCACGCCGACATTGGGGCAGCCGGCGGCCATATGGTCGTTTTCGGCGCATCCGGCCAAGGCCAGCATACCCATGCCGGCAAGAGCGGCCAGGGTCCAGCGGCGGGCTTCTTTCCTGACGTGCAGAACCGGGCTATGGTTGGGCCGGGTGGTCATCATGGGGCTGGTCATCAAACGTCCGTTCACTTCCATTCACCGGGACATGAATGGGCGGCGACCATGTCATAAGAATGGCACCTTCCCACACGCCGGGTTGCGACAATATAGGTGGGCACCCAGCCGCGCAAGCGTGGCACCCGGCACTGACACGTATCGACAGGGACACCCCCATCACCATGGCCGACAATAACACCCCTTCCGCTCCGCTTCCGCCCCTGCATGTGCTGCTGGCGGCGCCGCGCGGTTTCTGTGCCGGGGTGGACCGGGCCATCCAGATCGTGGAAACGGCGCTGAAGAAATTTGGCGCCCCCGTCTATGTCCGGCATGAGATCGTGCATAACCGCTTCGTCGTGGAAAGCCTGGAGACGAAGGGGGCGGTGTTCGTCAAGGAACTGGACGAGGTGCCGGACGACCGGCCCGTCGTCTTCTCCGCCCATGGCGTGCCCAAGGCCATCCCCGCCGAGGCGCAGCGCCGCAACATGATCTATGTCGATGCCACCTGTCCCCTGGTGTCCAAGGTGCATCGCGAGGCCGAGCATCATCATGAGGCTGGGCGCACCGTCCTGCTGATCGGCCATGCCGGCCATCCGGAGGTGGTGGGCACCATCGGCCAGTTGCCGTCGGGTGCGGTGAAGCTGGTGGAGACCGTGGAGGATGTGGCGGGCCTGGTGGTCGATGACCCCGATAATCTGGCCTTTGCCACCCAGACCACCCTGTCGGTGGATGATACCGGCGCCATCGTTGACGCCCTGCGTGACCGCTTCCCCAGCATTTCCGGGCCGAAGCGGGAGGATATCTGCTACGCCACCACCAACCGGCAGGGCGCGGTTAAGGCCATCGCCCCGCGCGCCGACGCCCTGCTGGTGCTGGGTGCGCCTAATTCCTCCAATTCCGTTCGGCTGGTGGAGGTGGCGCGCGCCCATGGCTGCACCCGTGCCATGCTGGTGCAACGTGCGGCCCAGATCGACTGGGACCGCCTGTCCAAGGTTCGCACCCTGGGCATCACGGCGGGCGCATCCGCCCCGGAGGTGCTGGTGGATGAGGTGCTGGCGGCATTGCGGGAACGGTTCACCGTGACCGTGGAGGAGGTGGTGACCGCCACGGAGAATGTGATCTTCAAGCTGCCGAGGATTCTGGCGGCGGAATGAGCGGGAAACTTCCCCTCTCCGTCTTCATCATCGCCCTGAACGAGGCCGACCGCATCGGCCCCGTCATCATGTCCGTGCGCGACTGGGTCGATGAGGTGCTGGTGGTGGATAGCGGCAGCAGCGATGGCACGCCGGAACTGGCCCGGTCGCTGGGGGCCAGGGTCATCCACAATGACTGGCCCGGTTATGGCCCCCAAAAACGCTTTGCCGAGGAACAGTGCCGGCATGACTGGCTTTTGAACCTGGACGCGGACGAGGTGCCGGAACCCACCCTGGAACCGGCGGTGCGGGCACTGTTCGCGGGGGGGCAGCCGGCATTGCAGGGCTATCGCATCCGTACCATCATGACCCTGGCCGGACAGAAGCGGCCCCACCGGTTCGCCCCGCGGCACAATTACATCCGCCTCTATGATCGCCGCCATGGCCGTTTCGCCGATAGCGCCACCCATGATGCGGTGGAAATGCACAGCGGCCGGGTCGGCAGCCTGTCACCGATCATTGCGCATTATTCCATACGCCATCATGGCGACCTGATTGCCAAGCTGAACCGCTATTCCACGGCGCAGGCCGAAGAGATCGTGGTGCGGGGCAAGGGCCGGCGGTACGGTTCCTTCCGGGCCATGACAGAATTTCCCGTCAATCTGTTCCGGTATTTCTTCCTCAAGGGCTATTGGGTGTTCGGCCTCTATGGCCTGGAACTGGCTGCCATTATTGCGTTTTTCCGGTTTGCGCGTGTCGCGAAGGTCAGAGAAATTTTGCAGCGCACCTCTTGAAAGTCAGAAACAACATGGTATATCAGCGCCATCCGGGCCCCTCTGGCAGCCAAGGCGTTGGCTGCGATGTCGGATAGAACCCTCGTCGCTGACGCAAGCACTCGGCTGATCCTTTTGGAGGCACTCCCATGGAGTTTCTCGCCACGATCATGCTTGAGCCGGTTCTGGGCAAGGCCCTCTGGCTCTGGCTGGTTTTCATCACTATCGTCATCGCGCTGCTGGTCTTTGACCTGGGCGTGCTCAACAAGAACGACCATGAAATCGGCGTGCGCGAAAGCCTCGTGCTCTCCGCGCTGTATATCGCCATTGCGGTGGCCTTCGGCGCCTGGGTGTGGTGGTATCTGGGCCCGACACCGGGCATGCAGTATTTCACGGGCTTTGCGCTGGAAAAGGCGCTGGCCATGGATAACGTCTTCGTTATCTCGCTGATCTTCGGCTACTTCGCCATTCCGCGCCTGTATCAGCATCGCGTGCTGTTCTGGGGCATCCTGGGCGTCATCGTGCTGCGCGGCATCATGATCGGTCTGGGCGCGGCCCTGGTCACGGAATTCGACTGGCTGCTCTATATCTTTGGCGGCTTCCTGATCCTGACCGGCGTGAAGATGCTGTTCATGGGCGACAAGGAACAGTCCATGGATGACAATGCCATGGTCCGCTTCCTGCGCCGCCGCATGCGCGTCACCAACGAACTGCACGGCAACGCCTTTTTCGTGAAGCAGCCGGACCCCAAGACGGGCAAGGTTGTGCGCTGGGCCACGCCGTTGTTCCTGGCGCTGCTGATGGTCGAGTTCGCCGACATCGTGTTCGCTGTGGACAGCGTGCCTGCCATCTTCGCGATCACGACCGACCCGTTCATCGTCTATACCAGCAACATCTTCGCCATCCTGGGTCTGCGCGCGCTCTACTTCGCGCTGGCCGCCATGGTCCACCGCTTCCACTATCTGAAATACGCGCTGGCCGTGGTGCTGGTGTTCATCGGTGGCAAGATCTTCTGGAACCAGATCTATGGCAAGCTGGACCCCGCCATTTCGCTGTCCGTGACCTTCGGTCTGCTGGCGGCGGGCGTGCTCTACTCGCTGTACAAGACGCGTGGTCAGTCGGCTGAAAAGCAGGCGTGATTGCGAGCTTGAGGTAAGGGCAGATCGGGGCGGGTGTCAAAACCCGCCCCGGTTTTGTTTTTACACCATCTCCGTCACCAGCTTGCCCAGCAGCACGCCAGCAAAACTGTTCAGGTCATTGGCTGTGCGCACGAACGAACCACGGCCCGCGATGACATTTTCCGCGAAATAGCCTTCCAGCCAGTCATACTCGTTCAAGATGGCCAGACCATTGACGGTGACATTGGCCCCGGCGGCATAGCCACGGGCTGAACGCGGATCGATGCCGGCATTGCTGAACCCGTTGGACACGATATCCAGCGTTCGCTTCTCTGTTCGGTAAGGGGCGGCATCCAGTAGGGCCACGGCCTGCACCACGGCACTCCCCAGGGCCGTTGACCCGCCCATGAACACACCGGGGGCCGCGTCGATGGTGGCGGCAAAGTCCTCGCAGTCCCGCCCGGATTTCAGGACGCGCCAGGGCACGAGGGTCGTCAGCGTCTCGGGCCCCGCGAACTGCGCCAGGATCACGGCAATGCCGTTGCCACTTGACCTGGATATGGCTTCCTCCACGGCCTTGTGACGGAAGGCGGCGGCATGGCCGCGCAACTGGAACTCCAGAAGACCCTGGTCGATGCTGGCAGACGCGTCCACGGCCAGAACCAATGCTGCGTCCACGACGGGCACGTTGTTGGTGGCGAGCGCGGGCATGGCGGGAAGGGCGGCAAGGCCCGCCAGCAGGGAACGGCGCGAAACAGGTTTCATTTGCGGGCTCATGGCCTCCGCCCCCTTTATGTCAGGCCCCCTTGGCCAGGGCGTGACGCAATATCTTCAGCATGACGGTGGGCAGCGCCTCATCCCCAAGCGCGTCGGGCGTCACCCAGATCAGGTCCGTCCCGCCGCCGGTCCCGGCAGCATTGCCCGCCACCACCGTAATTTCGAACTCGAAATGGGTGAAAGTATGACGGACCAGACCGGGCAGCGGCTTCCAGTCGATGCCGGCCAGGGGTGCATGTGGGCGTGATGCCGCCAGGGTCGGCGCAGGTGCCGCTTCCCACGGGGTCGTCGGCACTTCCATCATACCGCCCAGCAGCCCTTTCTCGGGCCGGCGGCGCAGCGCCACATGCCCGCGCGCATCGGTCAGGACGAAGGCCAGCGCCCGGCGGGTGGGCTTGGCGGCCTTGGCCGTCTTGGCTGGCAGATCCTCGGCAATGCCCTGCTTGCGCGCCTCACAAGCCGCCGTCCAGGGGCACAGGATGCAGCGCGGCTTGCGCGGGGTACAGATGGTAGCACCCAGGTCGAACAGGGCCTGGGTGTAATCGCCGGACCGCCGGGCAGGCACCAGGGATGCTGCATGGGCGCGCAGGATGGGCTTTGACCCCGGCAGCGGATCGGTGACCGCATGCAGCCGCGCCATCACCCGCTCGACATTGCCATCCATGGCGGTTGCGGGCTTGTCGAACGCGATGGCCAGGATGGCGGCTGCCGTATAGGCACCGATACCGGGCAGGGACAGCAACCCCTCTTCGGTATCGGGAAAGCGCCCGCCATGCTGGCCAGCCACCGCCACGGCCATTTATGCAGGTTGCGGGCGCGGGCATAGTAACCAAGCCCCGCCCAGGCGCGCAGCACATCATCCAGATCAGCGGCGGCAAGGTCGGTGACGCTGGGCCAGCGGTCCAGGAAATTCTGGAAATACGGCCCGACGGTTGCCACCGTCGTCTGCTGCAACATGATCTCTGACAGCCAGACACGATAGGGATCGGCCACCTCTCCCGGCGCGAACCGCCAGGGCAGGACACGGGCGTGCCGGTCATACCAGTCCAGCAGCAGGCCGGGCAGGCCACCAGACTGGTCAGCGCCCGCCTGATCTGCTTTGATACCGGTCTTCGGTAATGAACGGACAGCCATGAACAGCCCCAGTGGTTTCGGCCCGCAACGCCTTGGACGTACATTGAATGCCGTCGCCGGCAAGGCCCTGGGCAAGGACGGCATGGCCTTCGGCGCGCTTCTGACCGACTGGGCCGCCATTGTCGGCGGGCGCCTGGCCGAACAGACATCGCCCCTGAAGCTGGCCTTCCCCGCCGGGCGGCGGGAGAATGCCGTGCTGCACGTCCGGGTGTCCAGTGCGGCGGCCCTGCTGGTCCAGCATGAAGAGCCGCAGATCCTGGAACGGATCAATTCCTTCATGGGCTACCGTGCGGTCGCGCGGCTGAAACTTGTGCATGCAGGGCCGGTCCTACCGCAGAAGAACTATGCCATGAAACCGGTAAAGCGTCTGGACCCTGTCAAGGAACGCGAACTGTCCATGGTGGTCGAACCCATCGAGAATGAGGAACTGCGCGCCGTACTGGAACGGCTGGGTCGGGCGGTGGTGGGGTAAACAAAACGCCCCGGCACCAAATGGCACCGGGGCGTTTTTACCTAAACCAACCCGCTAAACCCTTACGAGGCCAGTGCGTCCTCGGCGTCCAGGACGGTAGCGACGGCGTGGATCACGGCGGCGATGCGCACGACATCCTGCACATTCTCCTTGGTCGCACCCTTCTGGATCACTTCATGCTCATGTGCATCGATGCACATGCCGCAGCCATTGACGGCGCTGGCGGCCAGCGACCACAGTTCGAAATCGACCTTGGACGCGCCGGGATTGGCGATGATGTTCATGCGCAGACGCGCCGGCATCTTGGAATATTCCTTGTTATCCGCCAGATGCACGAAGCGATAATAGATGTTGTTCATGCCCATGATGGCGCCGGCGGCCTTGGCAGCCGTCAGGTTCTGGGCGTCCAGATGTGCGGCGGCATCGGCCACGATGGCCTTCGTCACTTCCGCATTCCGGCTGGCATAGGCGGCGGCGATGGCCGTGCCCCAGGCCTGCAGCGGCGACAGGGAAGAGGTGGTCAGCACCGAGCCCAGGTTCAGCTTCAGATCCTTGGCATAGTCGGGCAGGCGCGACTTCAGCGCGTCGATGGACATGGTTTCATCTCCGGTCGAGAGTGGACATGACGTCGGGCGCGGCGCGGGATGGCCGATGCGCGGGACGGTCAATTTTTAAAAAGGTGGCGGCGCCCGTCAGCAGGGGCGGCCTGGATCACCGGGGCGGCATGCCGCCGGAATAGGGCCCCTTCGCCCGAACGTTGGGGGGAGGGCGAAGGGGTAAATGGGCGCCCCAGTGGATCGGGGGGATCAGGGCGCCCATCCGTCAGAGATCAGCGATCAGGAGATCAGCCGACCTTCAGGACGTCCTCGCCCTTCTGCCAGTTGCAGGGGCACAGTTCGTCGGTCTGCAGGGCGTCCAGCGTGCGCAGCACTTCCTGCACATTGCGGCCGACCGACAGGTCATGCACGGAGGCAAAGCGGATGATGCCTTCCGGATCGACGATGAAGGTTGCGCGGAGCGCAACGCCCTCGTTCTTGTCCAGAACGCCCAGACCGGCGGACAGCTCGCGCTTGACGTCGGCCAGCATCGGGAACGGCAGGTCCTTCAGGTCGGCGTGGTTCTGGCGCCAGGCCAGGTGCACGAACTCGGTGTCGATGGAGGCACCCAGCACCTGGGCGTCGCGGTCGGCGAAGTCACCGTTCAGCTTGCCGAAGGCGGCGATCTCGGTCGGGCACACGAAGGTGAAATCCTTCGGCCAGAAGAACACGACCAGCCACTTACCCTTATAGGTGTCGTTGTTGATCGTCGTGAAGGCCGACTTGATGTCGGTGGAAACGGTGGCCTTCAGGTCGAAAGCGGGGAACTTGTCGCCAACGGTCAGCATGGTAAACAACTCCATTTTTTGGGTTGGTTTGTGATGCGGTGCCAAAGTCAGGCCCCTGCCGATACAGCTATCGGCCTGAGGCGTCGCTGATATGAGTGTATTGCGGTGCAAAATCCAATCGCATCTTCCGACTGCCGTCATAGGATGAACCAATGAACCCGGCGAACATCACCCTTCGGCAGTTGCGTTATCTGGTGGCCCTGGCCGACACGCTTCACTTCGGGCGTGCCGCATCCGCCTGCCATGTGTCGCAGCCTTCCTTGTCCGCGCAGATACAGCAGTTGGAAGAAATGCTGGGTGCCGCTCTGGTGGAGCGCACCAAGCATCGCGTGCTGCTGACCCCGGCGGGCGAGGATGCGGTGGAGCGAGCGCGGGTGATTCTGGGCCAGGTGGACGATTTGTCACAGGCCGTCCGCGCCTCTGGCCGGCCCCTGTCGGGTGCCCTGCGCCTGGGCGTGATCCCGACCAGTGGCCCCTATCTGCTGCCGCGCGTCCTGCCCGATCTGCGCGCCGCCTACCCGGACCTGAAGCTTTACCTGCGTGAGGACCTGACGGAGCGTCTGCTGGACCGTCTGCGGGCGGGCGATCTGGATATGGCGCTGCTGGCCCTGCCGGTGACGGAGCCGGGGGTGGAGCTGCTGCCGCTCTATACCGAACCCTTCCTGGTCGCCATGCCGCGCGGTCACCGCCTGGACAATGCCGAAACGGTGGAGGAGGGGGAGTTGAAGGACGAGACCCTGCTGCTGCTGGAAGACGGCCATTGCTTCCGCGATCAGGCACTGGATGTCTGCGCCCTGTCGGGGGCAGCGGCGGGCGATGGGTTCGCCGCCACGTCGTTGGCGACCCTGGTGGAGATGGTGGCGGGCGGTCTGGGCCTGACCCTGTTGCCGGCCCTGGCGGCCCCGTCGCTGGCCGCCAATGACCAGATCGGCCTGCGCCGATTCGCCGATCCGGCGCCGACGCGCACCATGGCCCTGGTCTGGCGTCGGGGCAGCCCGCGCAGCGGCGACATCCGGCGGCTGGCCGATCTGATTATCAAGCATCTGCCGGACGGCGCGCAGCCGGTGCGATAAACCGGGGCTTGCCGCCGCGCGCGACTGTGCCCATTCTATGGTGACTGTTCCCGGTAACGGGAACGAAACCTGCCCGGAAGCGACGTGTGACCATCGACCGGTTACTTGTCCTGTTGCTGAGCCTGTCCTTCCTGCTGCTGGCCCCGCCGGCGGCAGCCGATAGTGCTGTCCAGCTTCCGGCACCGGTTGTCCTGGCCGAACAGAAGGGTTCCGACCCGGTCCCCGACCCTGTCAGTCCTGACGATCCCGGCCTTTTCGTCATCAGTACGGCACCAGAGGCACCGCTGCCTACGGGCACCGATGATGCCGGTGGGCATGACGGGTTGGCCCTGCCGGCCCTGTCCAGCCTGCCGCGCCTTGCTGCCGCAGATACAGAGATGATGCCCGCCGGACTTTCCGGCGCAGGGCAGGCTTGTGCCCATCCCTGGTCCACCGGTCCGCCGCGCGCCTGATCGCGTCAGCCTGTCTTTAAACGGGCTTCCTTTGTCTATTCTTTCGAAATAGCTTCAATCCATTCGTTTCAATGAATGGAAGTGCATTTACTTTGCCATTTTGTAAGTATTCAAGAATGTCGATTCTTACGAATACTGAAAATAATGTTTGACAATTTGGTTTCTGTGGCCGATATCTGCAGCGTCCTGTCATCATTCATGCAGGATCCAACTGCCAAGACTTGAAAACCCGCCCTTGTCATTACAGGGGCGGGCTTTTTTGTTCCCCATCGCCAGCTGCCGCCCGCCCGTGTTAGAACGGCGGCAGTGAAGAGGTGGGGGTTTTAATCAATGGACATGTTTTTTGAAGTGTCGTTCTGGAACGCGCTTTGGCAGGTGATCCTGATCGACATCGTGCTGGCCGGCGACAATGCCATTGTCGTGGGTCTGGCCGCCGCGGGCGTGGCAGCGCAACAGCGGGCAAAGGTTATCTTCTGGGGCATCGCCGCCGCCGTCGTGCTGCGCATCATCTTCGCCCTGCTGACCACACAATTGC